>DATMCA010000882.1:0-4558 GCA_035559015.1 Umezawaea sp.
CTACGGTTGCCCGAAATCGTCTGGAAAGTTAACAGACAGGAGAACCGATGCGAGCCGGAAGCCCACGACTGCTGCGCGAGATCAACGACCGCGCGGCCATCGAGGCGCTGCTCCGCAACGGTCCCCTCACGAGGGCCGAACTGGAAGGCCTGATCGGCCTGTCCAAACCTGCGACCGCGCAGCTCCTCACCAGGCTGGAGGAGTCCGACACCGTCCAGCGCAACGGATTGCGCGGCGGCGGCCGGGGTCCGAGGGCGCAACTCTGGTCGGTCAACGGGTCCCTCGCGTACGTCGCGGCCGTGGACCTGACCCCGGACAACGTCGACGTGGCCATCGCCGACATCTCCGGCGCGCTGCTCACCGAGCACCGCGCGCCGATGCCGAAGGCGGGCAAGGCCGAGGTGCTGGAGGCCTTCCACAGCGCCATCAGCAAGGCCGCCGGCCAGGCCGGACTCACCCCGGATGCCCTCCACCACGTCGTGGTGGGCAGCCCCGGCGCGGTGGACCCCGCCACCGGCAAGCTCGCCTACGCCCCGCACATGCCGGGCTGGGGCGGGTTCGACCTGCTGGCCGAGCTGCACGTCCTCCTGGGCACGACGGTGACCGTCGAGAACGACGTGAACCTGGTGGCCGTGGAGGAGATGATCGCGGGCCGGGCCACCGAGGTCCGCGACTTCGTCCTCATCTGGCCCGCCGACGCGGTGGGCGCGGCGGTCGTCGTCAACGGCGTCCTGCTGCGCGGCGCCACGGGAGGCGCGGGCGAGATCGACGGCCTGCAGATCCCCGACCGCGCCAACGCGGAGACCGGGACCGACCGCACCGGCGGCACCTTCGGCGAACTCATGGACAACGGCGCCCTGGTCCGCCTGGCCCGCGCCCACGGCGTGGCCGCCCGCACCGGTGAGGGCGCCGTCCGCAAGGCCCTCAGCTCCGGGCCCGCGGGCCGCGAGTTCCTGATCGACCTGGCCCGCCGCATCGCCACCGGCGTCGCGGGCGTGATCAGCGTCCTCGACCCCGAACTCGTCCTCCTCTCCGGCGACGTGGCCCAGGCGGGCGGTACGACGCTCGTCGACCTCGTCTCCGCCGAGATCCGCCAACTGGTGGTGCCCCGCACCCCCGTACAGCTCGCTCTGGTCACCGGCAAGCCGGTGCGCTCCGGCGCACTGCACACGGCTCTTTCCGTTGCCAGGGAACAGGTGTTCGGCCTACCCGCCGCCACGACCGAACCCTTCCGAGGACCGCACCACGGCAACGCGGCCGTCGATTTCGCCCACCCCACCCACCGTTGAATCTCCCAGGAGGGCCAATGCGCACCAGGCCAGGCCGTTCGCGGCTTCGCTTCCGGTCAGCTCTTGTCGTCGCCACGGCAGGCGTCATGGCTGCCGCGTGCACTGCCGGCGGCGGCGCCGCTTCGGGTCCCGCCGCCGCACCCGGTGCGGACCAGGCCGTGACGGTCCAGGTCTGGAGCAACTTCTCCGACCGCGAGCTGGGGATCCTCAAGGAAGCGCTGGACAAGTACCACGGCAAGCACACCAACATCACGATCGAGAACCAGGGCAGCCAGGACGACGACAAGATCACCCAGTCGATCCGCAGCGGCAACCCGCCGGACGTGGCGATCTCGTTCACCACGGACAACATCGGCCAGTTCGCGTCCTCCGGCGCGTGGCAGGACCTGAAGCCGTACATCGAGCGCGACAAGTACGACCTGGACGAGATCCCCCAGGCGGTGCGCGACTACACCGAGTACGACGGCAAGCGCGTCGCGCTGCCGATGCTCGCCGACGTCTACGGCCTGTACTACAACAAGGACCTGCTCACCGCCGCCGGTCTGAGCAGCCCGCCGAAGACCACGGCCGAACTGCTGGACTACGCGAAGAAGACCACCGTCAAGAACCCCGACGGTTCCATCGCGGTCGCGGGCTTCCTGCCGCAGATGGGCTTCTACGCCTTCAAGCCGCAGATCGTGGCGACGATGTTCGGCGCCAAGTGGATCGACAAGGACGGCAAGTCCATCCTCGGCCAGGACCAGGGCTGGAAGGACATGTTCTCCTGGCAGAAGGAACTCATCGACTTCTACGGCTGGGACAACCTGCAGAAGTTCACCGCGGGCCTCGGCCAGGAGTACAGCGCCGACAACGGTTTCCACGCCGGCAAGGTCGCCATGGCGATCGACGGCGAGTACCGCACGGCGTTCCTCGCGGACCAGACCCCCGCCCTGAACTACGGCACCGCGACCCTCCCGACGTCGAAGCCGGAGAACTACGGCGGCGGCTACACCACCGGCACGATCATCGGCATCCCCAAGGGCGCCAAGAACCCCGGCGCGGCGTGGGACCTGGTCAAGTACCTGACCTCGGACACCGACGCGCTGGTCGGCCTGGCCAACGGCCTGCACAACGTGCCCAGCACCAAGACCTCGCTGAGCAGCCCGGACCTGAAGCTGGGCGACACGTTCAAGCCGTTCCTGGACGCCTTCGCGAACAAGAACCTGACGTCCAACCCCGCCAGCACCATCGGCGACCAGTACCTCAAGATCGTGTCCGACTTCGGCGTGTCCTGGCAGACCGGCACCGTGACCGACCTGGGTTCGGGCCTCACCTCGCTGGACAAGCAGATCGACGACGCCAAGGCTCTCGGTAAGTGAGGTCGGCGCCGTGACCGCGACTCTGCCCGGCCACACAGCGGAGCCTGCGATCTCCCGACCCGCCCCCGTTCGGGGGCGGGCTCGGGTCCGCAGCCGCAACCGCAAGTGGGTGATCCTCTTCCTGGCGCCGTGGGCCATCGGCGTCACGGTGTTCTTCATCTACCCGTTGTTGGCGACGGTGTACTTCTCGTTCACCAACTACAACGGGCTCGACACGTCCGACTTCGTCGGGTTCCGCAACTTCGTCTACCTCTTCACCGGCGACCCCGTGGTCAAGACGGCGGCGGTGAACACGCTGTGGCTGGTCGTGGTGATCACGACGCTGCGGGTGGCGTTCGGCCTCGGCGTCGCGTCGATCCTGGCGCGCGTCACCACCGGCAACAGCCTGCTCCGCACCCTCTGCTACCTGCCGTCCCTGGTCCCGCCGGTCGCGGCCACGTTGACGTTCGTCTTCGTGTTCAACCCCGGCACCGGACCGGTGAACACCGTGCTGGGCTGGTTCGGCATCGACGGTCCGCTGTGGTTCAACGACCCGGCCCTGTCGAAGCCCGCGCTGACCCTGCTCACGCTGTGGGGCTCCGGCGAGATCATGATCATCATCCTGGCCGCGATCCTGGACGTGCCCAAGGACCTGTACGAGGCCGCGCAGCTCGACGGCGCGGGCCCGGTCATGCAGTTCCGCAAGATCACGCTGCCGACGATCGCGCCCGTGCTGCTGTTCGGCGTGGTGAACTCGGTGATCTTCGCCCTCCAGTACTTCACCCAGGCGATCGTCGCCGGGTCGGTGGCGTCGGGTTCGGCCGACATGGTCGGCAACAGCCAGATCATGGGCTACCCGAACAACTCGACGCTCACGTTCCCGATCTGGCTCTACCAGCAGGGCTTCCGGGCCTACCACATGGGTTACGCGTCGGCGATGGCCGTGGTGCTGTTCATCGTGTCGTTCGCCTTCACGGCGATCCTCATCCGCCAGCTGCGCGCCGCGAACTCCGAGGAGGCGAGGAGCTGATGACCGCTCTGCTCAGCGAACCCCCGAAGGTCGCGCCCGCGCCGCCGGTCCCCAAGCGGCGCAGGAACAAGGTCCAGGTCCTGAACTGGATCGCGGTGCACAGCATCGCGCTCGTCATGGGCGTCATCTTCACCGTGCCGCTGCTGTTCGTGTTCCTCACCTCGGTGATGTCCGACCAGCAGGCGCTCACGTCGAACATGTGGCCGACCGAGTGGCACTTCGAGAACTTCGTGTCGGTGTTCGAGAAGGCGCCGATGCTGACGTACCTCGGCAACTCGCTGCTGTACTCGGGCGTGGCGACCCTCGGCATGCTGGCCTCCAGCATCCCGGCGGCGTACGCCATGGCGCGCTTCAGGTTCCGCGGCAGCAACGCCGCGTTCATGCTCCTGATCGCCGCCATGATGCTGCCGCCGCAGGTCGTCGCCGTCCCGCTGTACAGCATGTGGGCCAGTGCGGGCCTCACCGGCACGCTGTGGCCGCTGATCGTGCCCTACCTGGTCGGCGACGCGTTCAGCATCTTCCTGCTGCGCCAGTTCTTCCTCACCATCCCCGAGGACTACCTGGACGCCGCCAGGATCGACGGCTGCAACGAGTTCCAGATCCTCTACCGCGTCCTGCTGCCGATGACCAAGCCGGGTATCGCCGCGGCGTCGCTGTTCACGTTCCTCTACACGTGGAACGACTACTTCGGCCCGCTGCTGTACGTCGGCGAGCGCCAGGACAGCTGGCCGCTGTCCATCGCGCTCGCGTCGTTCCGCGGCATGCACCGGTCGACGCAGTGGAACCTCACCATGGCCGCGACCACGCTCGTCCTGATCCCGGTCCTGGTCCTGTTCCTCTTCGCGCAGAAGTCGTTCGTGCGGGGCATCACCTTCACAGGAGTCAAAGGATGAAGCTCACCG
>DATMCA010000883.1:0-9559 GCA_035559015.1 Umezawaea sp.
TGGCGATGCCGACCGTGCCCGCGACCGCCGGCCAGCGGAGCGCTCTGCCCGCCGCGGGGGCCGGGGTCGACCGGCCGCGCAGGTAGAACAGCGCGGCGGCGGCGATGAACAGGGCCACGACCACGCCGGTGATGGTGCCGATCGTCATGACGGTGCCTTCCTGTCGACCATCTCGGCGATGCGGTCCTCGAACAGCCGCACCGGCCAGCGCTCGCGGAGCCCGTCGGCCAGGCGGCTCAGGTGCTCCTGCTCGCGGTGGTCGGCCATCGTCGACTTGATGGTGAACGTCGTCTCGGGGTCCCAGTTCACAGGCTCGAACGAGATGGCGCCGACCCGCGCCAACCACCACCGCCCGTTCTGCGGGTCCTCGGCCAGCCCCACACCGCCCGTGACGGCCGTGGCGAACGCCGCCCTGATGACCATCGGGTCGGCACCCTCCTCACCGTCGGCGTGCACGGTGGCCGCACCGCTGGCGGTGACGCCGTTCTCGCGGACGACGCGCAGGAACGTCTCGGGATCGCTGCCCTCCAGGCGGCCCAGCAACTCCCGGGCCAGGCGGCCGTCGGTGAGCTGGGCCCAGACGACGTCGGCGCGCTCGACGGCGCCGACCTCGGCCAGGTGCTCGGCGAACCACGCGCGCACCTCCTGGTCGTCGATGGTCTCGACGACCAGGTCGTCGGTGACGCGCTCCTCCTGCTCGACGAGCGCCGCCACCTGTTCGGCCCTGGTCGGCGCCGTGATGCCGCGGCGAGCGGCCTCACGGGCCAGCAGCTCGTCGCGGATCGCCCGGTCCAGGGCTTCCCGCCACGGGTCGGCGTACCGCCTGCCCGCGATTCGCACCGGTGGCAACGGGTCGTCGCGCACCAGGGCGCGGACCTCGTCCACGGTGATCGGCTCGTCCGACACCACCGCCACGGTGTCGGGATCCGCGGTGGCGCCGTCGGACGAGCCGCACCCGGCGGTCAGCGGCACGGCCGCCGCGACCGCCAGGACCAGCAGTCTCGCTCTAGCACTGGTTGCTGGACCACAAGAAGTCATCGTCGGCTTCCCAGAACTCGTCGCTGCAACCACCCAGGTTCGAGTTGTGCGCGCGGTTGCAGCGGTCGTGGTCGCCGCAGTCGTAGGTGTACCCGGTGATGATGAAGCACCCGTTGCCGCACTTGGCCATGCAGTCGTAGGACGCCGGACCGACGTAGATCGACTCGCCGAGGAAGCAGTGGGTGTCCCAATCGTGCACGAGCCACGCGTTCTCGTTGCAGCCCGTGTAGAGGATGCCGTCCTCATTGGACTCCTGGCACGCCAGGAGGACCCGGCGCCGTTCGGCGGTGTCGGGAGTGGTGGTGGCGATGCCGTCCCGTGCGCAGGAGTCGACCACCGGGGTGCCCTCCGGCAGTTGGCGGGGTCCGGTCTTCTCCGCGGGCCGCGGAACGTCCTGGGTGCCGATCTTCACGTGCAGCGGCGCCTCGGCGAGGAGCAGTGCCAACCTCATGGTCAGGTCCTGGTGCGCGGGCACGGCGGTCTTGGCCGCGTTGGCGGGTTCGATCCACGCCGTGTTCAACGCGTAGGTGAACGCGGTGAAGGCGTCCCGGTCGTCCTGCCGGAGCGCGGCGTCCCCGCCGGACCACCACGCCGTACCGGCGTCGATGTCCTTGTGCGCCTGGAACTTCCGGTCACCGATGGTGATGGTCGCCTCGGCGCGCACCGCGCTCGGCGCCGCCACGTCGAACCTGATCGTCGTGGCGGAGTGCGCGAACGTGCCCGCGACGCGGCTGGTGGACGCCTCGGCGACGTGGAGCCCGTCGGTGTCCTGCGACCGGGCTTCCGCGGTCGCGGTCGAGTCGGAAGCGGTCAGACCGCTGAGCACGAGCAGTGCCGCGGCTGCCGCGAAGGCTAATGGCGAACGAGAAGGTCTCCGTTTCATAGCTCCCCCTGGCCGGTGCGCGGATCGCGCGTCCCAGCGTAGGGCGTGCGGCGTCGGGAGCGAGTGGCCCAACGAGAGGAATCAATTGGTGCGTTCGTCGTGGCGCGTGCGGTGGAATAGCATTGCCCGGCAATGGGAAATTGCCGAACTCCGGCAAGAAGCGTTGTGCCGCAAAGGTCCTAGCCCACGGCGCGCGGGAGGTCGAGGTGGACCGTCAGGCCGCCGTCGGGGTTGGGGTGCAGTCGCAACGCGCCGTCGTGCGCCTGGGCCACTCCGGACACGATCGCCAAACCGAGCCCGTGGCCCGATTTCCGGGTGAGCGTGCGGCCCGCGCCCCGGACGAACGGCTCGGTCAGGGACTCCAGGGACGCCGGGGACACGGGTGGTCCGGTGTTCGTGACCGTGACGCGCGCCGATCCGTTGTGGGCCGAGAGCCGCACGCTCGCGCGACCCCCGGACCTGTTGTGGCGCACGGCGTTGCGGGCGAGGTTCGAGATGGCCTGGCGGATCAGCACGGGATCGCCCACGGCGGTCGTCGCGCCCGCCGGCGCGGGCAGGTAGATGTTGCCGGACCTCGCCTCGGCCGAGAGGTCCCGCACGACGGCGGTCGCGATCGCCGCCAGGTCGACCGGTTGGCGGGCCAGCGTTCCGCTGTCCACGTCCGCGAGGTCCAGCAGCGCGTCCACCGTCTCGATGCTCGACTGGTTCACCTCCCGCACGCGTTCGGCGAGCGCGCGGAGTTCCACGGCGTCCGAGTCCGGGTCGGCCAGGGTCACGTCGATCATCGTCTTCGTCGTCGCCAAAGGGGTTCGCAGTTCGTGTGACGCGTTCGCGGCGAAGCGGCGGTGGGTCGCGAACGCGCGTTCCAGGGACGCCAGCATGCGGTCGAAGGTGTCGGACAGGTCGCGGATCTCGTCCCTCGGCCCCTCCAGGCCGATCCGGTGGTCGAGGTCGCCGGTCGCGGCGCGGGTGGCGGCGGCGTTGATGACGGCCAGCGGTTCGATGATCCGACCCGCGACGACCCAGCCGACGACCCCGCTGAGGACCGCCAGGACGACGAGGGCGACCAGCGAGGTCACCAGCAGCACCTGGAGGAAGTCGGTGGGGGTGGTGATCAACACCCCGTCGGGCGGAGGGCTCGTCCTGCCCGTGGCGGTCGTGACCGGCGGCTCCACGTTCTCGAGGACCAGGTAGCTCGGCACGAATCGCATGAAGAGGTAGACGATCGCGGTGAAGGCCGCTCCGCAGCCGGTGACCATGCCCGCGTAGCTCAACGTCAGCCTGACGCGGATGGGCAGCCTGCGGTCCCCCGATCCCCGCGGCCGCACGTCAGGCCCCGAACCGGTAGCCGGTGCCGGGGACCGTCTGGATGACCCACGGTTCGCCCAAGCGCTTGCGGAGGTTGGAGATGGTGACCCGTGCCGTGTTGGTGAACGGGTCGGCGTTCGCGTCCCACGCCTTCTCCAGCAGCACCTCCGCGCTCAGCACCCCGCCCTCGGCGTTCATCAGCACGTGCAGCACGGCGAACTCCTTCCTGCTCAACCGGACCAGCCTGCCCTCGCGGTAGACCTCGCGGCGGAACGCGTCCAGCTTGACGCCGTGCGACTCCAGCACGGGAGGCCGGGCGGGCTGCGTGCGGCGTTCCAGCGCGCGCAGCCTGGCGACGAGTTCCGGGAAATCGAACGGTTTCATCAGGTAGTCGTCGGCCCCGAGTTCGAAGCCCGCGACGCGCTCGCCGAGCGTGCGGGCCGCGGTGAGCATGAGGACCCGCACCAGCGGGTGGTCGGCCGCGATCCGCGCGCAGACCTCGTCGCCGTGGACGCCCGGCAGGTCGCGGTCGAGCACGACGACGTCGTACTCGTTGACGGTGATCGACTCCAGCGCCGCCGTCCCGTCGTGGACGACGTCGGCGGCGATGGTCTCGCGGCGGAGGCCGATGCGGATCGCGTCGGCGAGGTACGGCTCGTCTTCGACGATCAGGACGCGCATGCGGGGTGCTCCTCTGCCGGTTCGGGACGGCCCAGGCAACCACACCGCGTGTTCGGGATTCATAAACGATTTCCTGAACGTCCCGGGAACGCGCTGGTTGGTCGACTGCTCGGCGTCCGCGGCACACCGCCGCGGCCCGATCCCGAAGGAGCACCACATGGCCAGGCGCTGGACCTCCACCCTCGCCGCCGTCGCGGCGGTCCCCCTGCTCGTCTCGCTGCTGGGCGCGTGCGGAGCGGCCGACACCGCCTCGAACCCGGCGGCCAGTTCGTCCGCCTCGTCGGGGAAGCGGACGTTCGAGTCGTTCGACGAGTTCCAGCTCGCGTTCGCCGGGTGCATGCGCGAGCACGGCGTGAACATGCCCGACCCCAACGGCGACGGCGGTATCCAGATCGATGCCAGCGGCGACATGACCGCGTTCGAGAACGCGTCGAAGGAGTGCCGCGAGCAGTTGGGCACCCCGCCCGCGCCGAAGGGCGGCGGGAAGGGGAAGACGGACGAGGAACTGCTGGCCGACCACCTGAAGATCGCCAAGTGCCTCCGCGAGCACGGTGTCGACGTGCCGGACCCCACGGTCTCCTCGCCGCTGGCCGTCCCGCCGAACACGCCCGAGGACGTCATGACGACCTGCGCGCCGGAGGGTGTCGTCGGGCGCGCGACCGGCGGGGGCAAGTGATGTCGGAGGTCGTCGACCACCCGGTGGCGGTCGACGTGCCGGAGCCGCCTCGCCGGTCACGTCGTCGCGTCCTGATCGGCCTCGCCGCGACCGTCGTGGTCGCGGTCGGGGCGGGGGTCGGGGTCGTCACCGCGATCGGGTCCGGTGAAGGTGCCGCCGACCCCGCGCAGACGTTCAGCGGGGCCTCGGAGGAGGTGGTGAAGGGTGATCTGGCGAGCAGCGTCAGCACGTCCGGCACCCTGCGGTTCGCCGACGCGCGCACGATCCAGTCCGGTCGCGGGGGTGTCGTCACCGAGGTGCCGACGCCCGGCGCGGTCGTGACCCTCGGCGGCGAGCTCTACGCCGTCGACAACGTCCCCGTGTTCCTGTTGCGCGGCGGCGTGCCCGCGTGGCGCGACTTCGAGAGCGGGATGGAGAAGGGGCCCGACGTGCAGGAACTGGAGGAGAGCCTGCGCGACCTGGGCCACTTCACCAGGCAGCCCGACCAGGAGTTCTCCTGGTACACGACCGACGCGATCCAGAAGTGGCAGAAGGCGAACGGCCTCGCCGTCACCGGCCGCCTGCCACTCGGCTCGGTCGTCTTCGCCACCGGCGACCTGCGGATCGGCACCGTCAAGGCGCACGTGGGCGACCAGACGGGCCAGGGGGCCGAGCTGTTCGCCACGACGACCACGACCCGGATCGTCGACGCGAACCTCAAGCTCGCCAACCAGCAGCTCGCGGTCGTCGGCGCGAAGGTCGGCCTCAACCTGCCCGGTGGCACCAGGACCGCCGGGACCATCTCCTCCGTCGGGACGCCCACCGAGAAGCCCGGTTCGGGGGACCAGAAGGAGACGGTCATCCCCGTCGTCGTCACGCTCGACGACCCGGCGGCGGCCGGGTCGCTCCAGGAGGCGTCGGTGACGATCAGCGTTCCCAGCGCCAAGAGGGAGAACGTGCTGTCCGTGCCGGTCGGGGCGCTGCTCGCGATCACCCCCGAGCAGTTCGGGGTCGAGGTCGTCGAAGCCGACGGCACGACGCGGAAGGTCCCCGTGACGACCGGGTTGTTCGCGGGCGGCCGGGTGGAGGTCTCCGGCGGCGGCGTGGCGGCCGGGCAGCGAGTGGTGGTGCCGAAGCGATGAACGCGATCATCTCGCTCGAAGACGTCCAGCGCTCCTACGGCGAACCGCCCGTGCTCGCGTGCGCCGGGGTCTCGCTCACGGTGGAGCGGGGCGAACTCGTCGCCATCGTCGGACCGAGCGGGTCCGGCAAGTCGACGCTGCTGAACATCATCGGCACGCTCGACCGCCCGACCGCGGGGGTCGCGCGCATCGACGGCCTGGTCGTCGCCGACCTCGACGACCGGGCCCTGTCGGCGCTCCGGGCGCACCGGATCGGCTTCGTGTTCCAGCAGTTCCACCTCGCGGAGGGCGTGACCGCGGTCGACAACGTGGCGGACGGGCTGCTCTACACGGGCGTCCCGCGCGGTGAACGCCGTCGGCGGGCGATGGCCGCCCTGGACCGCGTCGGCCTCGCGCACCGGCTCGACCACCGACCGAACCAGCTCTCCGGCGGCGAACGCCAGCGCGTCGCCATCGCCCGCGCCGTCGTCGGCGACCCGCCGCTGCTGCTGGCCGACGAGCCGACCGGCAACCTCGACTCGGCCTCGGGGGCGGCGATCGTCGAGCTGCTGCACGAGCTCAACCGGCAGGGCACGACCGTCGTGGTCATCACCCACGACGTCGAACTGGCCGAGAAGCTGCCCCGGCGGATCTCGATCAGGGACGGCCGCGTGGTCGACGACCTCGTCGAGTCCGGGGTGGCGGCATGAGCACGGCGCTCGCCCCGCCGCGGGCCCGGTCCCGACTGCTCGGCCGGGACGTGGTGCGGCTCGGCACGACCGGGCTCCGCGCGCGACCGATGCGCGCGATCCTCTCGGCGCTCGGCATCGCGATCGGCATCGCCGCGATGATCGCCGTCGTCGGGATCTCGGCGTCGAGCCAAGCGCGGTTGAACGACGAGCTGGACCGGCTCGGCACCAACCTCCTGACGGCCACGGCGGGCAAGAGCCTGTTGGGGCAGAGCACGACCCTGCCTCCCGACACCGTCGGGAAGGTCGGCAGGGTGGAGGGCGTCCAGTCGGTGAGCGGCACCTCGGCGCTGTCCGTCCCGGTGTTCCGGAGCCCGTTGTCGGACCCCGACGCGACGGGCGGGATCACCACGACGGTCGCGGACGAGTCTCTCCTCCAGGTCGTGTCGGGCAGCGTTCGGACCGGCGCCTGGCTGAACCCGGCGACCTTCGACTACCCGGCCGTCGTGCTCGGGCACGCCGCCGCCGAACGCCTCGGCGTCGTCTCGCCCGGAACGCAGATCTGGTTGGGGGGCCAGTACTTCACGGTAGTCGGCATCCTCGACCCGATCGCCCTCGCGCCGGACCTCGACCGCGCGGCCCTCATCGGCGCTCCCGTCGCGAAGGAGCTGTTCGGCTTCGACGGGAGTCCCACGACGGTCTACGAGCGGTCGGCCGACGCGGCGGTCGACCGGGTCCGCTCGCTGCTCGGCCCGACCATCTCGCCGCAGTCGCCGAGCGAGGTCGAGGTCTCCCGGCCGTCCGACGCGCTCGCCGCCCGCAACGCCGCGAACCAGGCCTTCACCGGCCTGCTGGTCGGGCTCGGGTCGATCGCGCTGCTGGTCGGCGGGATCGGCGTGGCGAACACGATGGTCATCTCGGTCCTCGAACGGCGGCGCGAGATCGGGCTGCGGAGAGCACTCGGCGCGACGCGGTGGCACATCCTCGTGCAGTTCCTCGGCGAGGCCCTCCTGCTCTCGGCGCTCGGCGGGGTGTTCGGGTCCGCCCTCGGCGCCGCCGTGACGGGCGTGATGGCCCTCGTCAACGACTGGCCGTTCGCGCTGCCGCCGGTGACGATCGCCGCCGCCGTCGGGGCGACGCTCGTGATCGGTGCCGTGGCGGGGTTCTACCCCGCGATCCGCGCGGCGAGGACCCCGCCGACGGCGGCGCTGGGTTCGTGAAGTCCCTACCGGACAAGGAGGATGAATGACGAGCAGGAGATGGCTCCACGTGGGGGTGGTGGTCGTCCTCGGTGGTGGGCTGGTGGCGGGAGCCGTTCCCGCCGCGGCCTCCGGTGATCAGCAGGTCGAGTGGAGGCAGTGCGCGGAACCACCGCCGCCGGACCCGTCCGAGCTGCCCGACGAGGGCATCATCATCGACCCGTGGCAGGGGCAGTGGGGGCTGATGGAGTGCGCCACCGTCGTGGTCCCGCTGAACTACCGCAAACCCGGTGACGGCAGCCTGGGCATCGGGATCAGCCGGATCAGGGCGAGCGATCCCGCGCTGCGCAAGGGGGTCGTGCTGTTCAACCCCGGTGGTCCCGGTGGGGGAGGGTTGCCCATGCCCCTCTCGCTCCGCGGGTCGGAACTCGCGAAGCACTACGACGTGATCGGGTTCGACCCCAGAGGCGTGGGCCGGTCCAGCGCGTTGTGGTGCGAACGGATCCCCGACACCCGGCCGAGGAGTTCCCGGCCGACCGACGAGGAGTTCGCCGCGTACACGGCCTACGCCCGTGCCCACGAGGACGCGTGCCAACGGGCCGGTGGGGGTATTAGGCCGTTCATCAACACCGCCAACACCGCCAGGGACATGGACGTCATCCGGGCCGCCCTGGGCGAAGCGAAGATCAACTACGTCGGGTACTCCTACGGCACCTACCTGGGGGCGGTGTACGGCAGCCTGTTCCCGAAGCGGTTGAACCGCAGCGTGCTGGACTCGTCGATCCACCCGGACTGGCTGTGGCGGGAGCAGTTCAAGCAGCAGTCGGTGGCGGCGCGGTACAACGTCGAGCAGTGGGCGACCTGGGTCGGGCAGCGCGACGACACCTACCACCTGAGCAGGACGAGGGACGAGGTGCTGGCCACCACCGAGGCGGTGGCCGCCAGGCTCGCCACCCGCTCGGTCCCGTTCACCCGTGAGCGGCCGGAGACCTGGCCCTCCTACTGGCCGAGGTCCTTCGACCGCACGGTCCTCGACCGGTTCCTGGCCATGGCCACCCAGCCCCGGTCCATCTGGGACATCACCGCCGAGGTGGTCGTGGAGGTCCGCCGCGCGGCGGAGGAGGGCACCGCGGTGTCCGCCGACACGAGCACCGCCGTCGGCTTGCTGCACGAGCAGGGCATCGCCAAGGTCGACTCCGGTGTCTACGACACGGTGACCTGCGAGGCCGACTGGCCGACCGACCTCACGGCGTACCAGGAGGACATGCGCCTCTTCCGCGAGCGCTACCCCTACACCGACGGCAACGGCAGCGGTGTCATCGGCGCGGCGCCGACCAACTGCACGTTCCGCTCGTTCACCCCGCCGGAGCAGCCGGTCCCGCTGAAGCGGGCCGGGTATCCCACGGGCGTGGTGATCCAGGCCGACGGTGACCCCGCCACCCAGTACGACGGCGGACCGGCGATGGCCGCGAGGCTCGGCGACCAGCTGATCTCCGTGCGGGACAGCGGGAAGCACGGCCACTACGGCTCCAACCCCTGCGTCACGGCGGAGGTCGACGACTACCTGATCAACGGCGTGCTCCCGCCGTCGAGGTCGGAGTGCGCGGACGAGCCGCGCCCGCCCGTGCCTGCCGACGGCTCGGCGGGCGTCGGGAGTTCCGCGCGGGACACCAAGGCGGACCGCGTCCGGGCGGCCGTCGCCGACTCCTCCCGGCGTTAGCGGGTGCCGGCTGCCCGGTCCGTCCGGGCAGCCGGTTCACCCCGCGAAGCGGTCGCGCAGCCAGGCGAGCTGGTGGGCGTTGTGGTGGGCCTCGCCGCCCTCGTGGTGGTTGAACGGGTAGACGTCGATGGTCTTGTCCTCGGTGCCCAGGGAGTTGTACGCGGCGAAGACCCCCGACGGCGGGCAGACGGTGTCGCGCAGGCCGGTGGCGAAGAGGGCCGGGGCGGTGGTGCGCGGCGCGAAGTTGACGGCGTCGAAGTAGGAG
>DATMCA010000884.1:0-2134 GCA_035559015.1 Umezawaea sp.
GCACGTCCGCCGGGTCCAGGGGGACTTCCAGCAGGGTCGCGGTGGCGGTGGCGATCCTGGTGACCTGGTCCAGGGTTTCGGCGGGTTTCGCGGAGGCGTCGATGCCCAGCACGCGGCGGGGGCGTGGGCTGTTCGCGAAGCCCGCGACCATGCCCGCCTGGGTGCTGCCGGTGACCGAGCAGACGACGACGGTGTCGAAGAAGAGGCCCAACCGGGCTTCCTGGGCCTCGACCTCCTTGGCCCAGTTGGCGAATCCCAGGCCGCCCAGGCGGTGGTCGGAACCGCCTGCCGGGATCGCGTACGGCGTGCCGCCCGCGTCGCGGACGTCCTGGATGGCCTGTTCCCACGCGGGTTTGACGCCGATGCCGAACTCGGCCCGCACGAGTCGCACGTCGGCGCCCATCATGCGGCTCAGCTGGATGTTGCCGACCCGGTCGTAGCCGGGGTCGGTCCAGTCGACCCAGCTCTCCTGCACCAGCACGCACTTCAGGCCGGCACGGGCGGCCGCCGCGGCGACCTGGCGGGTGTGGTTGGACTGGACGCCGCCGATCGAGACGAGGGTGTCGCAGCCGGTGGCCAGGGCGTCGGCGACCAGGTATTCGAGCTTGCGGGTCTTGTTGCCGCCGTAGGCCAGGCCGGAGTTGCAGTCCTCGCGCTTGGCCCACACCTCGGCGCCGCCCAGGTGGGTGGTGAGGCGGTCCAGGCGGTGGACGGGGGACGGGCCGAACAGCAGCGGGTAGCGGGGGAAGTCCTGCAACACCAGGGTCTCCTCTAGTCGTCGGACTCAAGCAGGTCGGTCAAAGTCGCCCAGTTCAGTGACACCCGTTCGGCGGCCAGATCGGCGTCGGGGAGGGCGCAGGCCGCGATGACGTCGGCGTGCATGGCCACGGAGTGGCGGCCCGGCGGGGTGGAGAAGCGCAGGCGTTCGAGCCTGCGGACCAGCGGCGTGTAGCGGTCGATGGTGGCGGTGACCGCGAAGTTGTCGGCGCGGCGGACCGCGACGTCGTGGAACTCGTCGTCGGCGGCCAGCGCGGCCGTCACGTCACCGGTCGCCAGCGCCTGCTCGAACCGGCTGTTGGCGGCGCGCATGGCGTCCAGGTCCGCGGGCTCCATCAGCGGAACGGCCAGGCGGGCGGCGAGCGCGTGCATCGCCTGCACGACGGCGTGCGCCTGGCGGACGGCGGCGGTGTCCAGCGGGGTGACCCTGGTGTAGCTGTGCGGCTTGCTCTCGACCAGGCCTTCGTCGGTCAACCTGGCCAGCGCCTCGCGGACCGGCGTGCGCGACAGGCCCAATTCCTCGGCGAGGTCGACGTCCTTGATCGCGGTGCCCGGCGCCAGGTCGCCGCCGACGATGGCGTCGCGGATCGCCGTCAGCGCGCGGTCGCGGTAGAGCGAGCGGTCCAGGCGACCAATATATTGCATATCGGCACTGTCGCTGACGAAGCCGCCCAGGTCAAGGGGTTGGGCTGAGCGGGGTGACGCACCACCCGACCAGCGCTCGCACCTTCCTCACCCACGGCCGCACTTGGTCGGGTGAGAGGACGCCGCTCAAGCAGCCTCCACGGCTCCTTCACCCACGTCGTCCCGCGCGACGCTGCTCGGCCTACGTCGACAGTCTTCACTGGCGGTCTTCGCCGATGATCGCGCCCGGCGAGGCGAGGGGACGCGGCTCCCCACCTGCGGTCACGCCGAACGCCAGCGGGAACGCCGCCCGGCCAACCTCAGCCCTCGGTCGTGCCCCCCACCGTGCTCAGCGAGGCGAGAGGACGCAGAACTCCTGGCCCTCCGGATCCAGCAGGACCGCGTGCGTCCAGTCGCCGGGGCCGACGTCGATCACCTTGGCGCCCAGCGCGACCAGGCGTGCGACCTCGGCGGTCTGGTCGTCGTGCACGCCGGGGGCGACGTCCAGGTGGACGCGGTTCTTCACCCGCTTGTGGTCGTCACTGTGCAGGAATTCGAGCCACGGGCCCGACTCGCGGCGCAGTGACGCGAACTCGGCGGTGCGGTTCACGATCGCCAGCCCGGTCGCCTCGGCCCAGAAGTCGGCCTCGATCCAGGTGTCGGCGACGTCCACGACGATCGCGGCGACCGGCCCGGTGCCGCGGTACTCGGCCCGCGGTTCCAGCACGCAGAA
>DATMCA010000885.1:0-5324 GCA_035559015.1 Umezawaea sp.
GTCGATGCCCCAGGTGGTGAAGGTGGTGAACACCCGTTGCAGGTAGTCGATCGCTTCCGGGTGTGTCGTGTCCAGGGCGAAGAGGTCTTGGTTCCAGTTGTGGCCTGCGGTGGTGGGGGTGCCGTCGTCGTCGTGGACCAGCCAGTCGGGGTGTTCGGCGAAGGTTTTGGACCTTGCCCCCACCAGGAACGGGGCGGTCCAGATGCCTGCTCGCCTGCCCTGGTCGGTGATGCGCTTGAAGAGGTCCGGGACGTTGGCGAAGCGGCCTGAGGGGATGAGCCAGTCGCCGATTTCCTGCTGGTAGCCGTCGTCGACCTGGACCACGTCGATGGGGAGTTCTAGTTCGTTCATGAGGCCGATGTTGAGGTCTACGTCGGCCTCGGCGACGTCGGTGAAGTACTGGTACCAGGAGCACCACGTGGTGGGCGCTGGGGGCGGTGCGCTCAGGTCCTGGTCCTTCACGACCTGGTCCGCCCAGCGGGCGTAGGCGCCCTGGGCGCCGTTCGGGCCGTCGTCGATCCTGACCACGACGTCGCCGTCGGCCGACACGACCACTCGTCCGTCCGAATAGGACGCTCGGATGGTGGGTACCTCGGTGGTCGGGGAGGCTGCCGCGATCACGGTCACCGGGCCGCCGTCGCCGGGGTCCACGGCCAGCAGGCCCTCGCCGTTGTAGACGTTCGGGGGCGGGTCGGATTCCGCGCGGTAGCAGACGACCCGGTGGGTCGGGTCCACCCAGCGGTGGGGGTGGTCGCCGATCCGGTAGGCGGTGGACGGTGACCAGGACTGCCAGCCCTGCTCGTGGATCGTGGTCGTGTCCGGGTCGACGCTGATCTCGGCAACCGTGCGCAAAGGTGCCTAGCCTTTCGTGGATCCGAGGGTCAGGCCGCTGACGAACTGGCGTTGCAGGGCGAAGAACACGACCAGGGTGGGCAGCGCCACCAGCAGGGAGCCCGCCGCCACCAGGTTGTTGTCGGTGAAGAAGGAGCCGCGCAGGTTCTGCAGCGCCGAGGTGATCGGCATCTTCTCCCCGGTCTGGATGAGCACGAGGGCCCAGAGGAAGTCGTTGTAGATCCAGGTGAACTCCAGCGTGGCCAACGCGGCCAGCGCGGGCCTGCACAGCGGGAGGATGACCTGCCAGTACTGGCGGAACACGCTGGCGCCGTCGACCCGTGCCGCCTCGGTCAGCTCGTGCGGGATGGTCTTCATGTAGTTGCTCAGCACGAACGTGCAGAAGCCGATCTGGAACGCGATGTGGATCATCACCACGCCCAGCTGGCTGTCGATCAGCGTGCCGCTCTCGCTGATCCACTCCGGCACCTCGATCAACCGGTACAGGCGCCACAGCGGGGTCACGATCACCTGCTGCGGGAGGAGGTTGCCCGCGGTGAACAGCATGAGCAGCGCGAGGTTGAACTTGAAGCTGAAGCGGGAGACGCCGAACGCGACCATGGAGCTGAACAGCAGCGTCAGCAGCACGGCGGGCAGCGTGATGAGGAACGTGTTGAGGTAGTAGTGCGGCAGGTCACCGGTGGTCCACGCGTTGCTGAAGTTGTCCAGCGTCAGGCTTTCCGGCAGCGAGAAGTAGCCGTTGCGAGCGGTGTCGTCGTAGGTGCGCAGCGACGCGTACACGGCCCACAGCAGGGGGGCCAGCGTCATCAGGCACGTCAGCACCAGGAAGACGTGCAGCACGACCCGGCCGGGTCGGAGCGGCGCCTTGCGGGCCTTCACCTTCACTGAGGTCGTCACGCCCGGTTCTCCTTGCTGAACTCCTGGTACAGGTACGTGATGATCACGCTCAGCGAGATGAGCAGCAGGATCACCGCGAGCGCCGAGCCCCAGCCGATTCGGCTCGACTCGCCGATGATGTTGTCGGTGACCAGGACCGACAGCAGCTCCAGGCCGTTGCGGCCCTTGTTGATGATGTAGACGATGTCGAACGCGCGCAGCGACTCGATGACGGTCACCACGAACACGACGATGTTGACCGGCTTGAGCACCGGGAACGTCACCCTGGTGAACGTCTGGAAGGCGTTGGCGCCGTCGAGCGACGCGGCTTCCTTCAGCGCGGGGTCGACGGACTTCAGGCCGGCCAAGTACAGCAGCATGATGTAGCCGGTGTGCCGCCACGCCGCCGCGACCAGCACCGCGTACAGGTTGATGTCCGGGTCGCCCAGCCAGTTGGTCGGGTTGTCCTGGGTCGTGCCGAGGACGCTGTTCAACAGGCCCTGCTCGGGCTGGTAGATCAGCTGCCAGATGAAGCCGACCAGGGCGAGCGAGAGCACCATCGGCAGGTACAGCGCGCTCTGGTAGATCCGGCCGAACCGCAGCTTGCGGTCCAGCAGCACCGCGAGGAACAGGCCCGCCACGGTCGGCAGGACCATCAGGAAGACCAGCCAGATCACGTTGTGCCGGAACGCGGGCCAGAACCTGGGGTAGCTGGTGAAGATGTCGACGTAGTTCTGGAAGCCGACCCACTTGATGTCCTCGAAGCCGCCGATGCCGTCCCACGAACCGAACGACAGCGCCACCGACCCGAGGGTCGGCACCCACACCAGCAGCACGTGGATCAGGGTCGGGATGCCCAGCATCAGGCCGAGCACCAGTTTGTCGCCGCCGCCCAGCGCGGTCGCCTTCTTGCGGCGGGCCCGCCCACGGGGCGCCGGGGAATCCGGCGCCCCGTGGGCGGTCTTCTCGCTCAACGCGGTCAACTCGTCACCCCGTGAAGATCGTCTTGGCCTGGTCGGCCATGCCCTTGAGCACGGTGTCGATGTCGTCCGGGTTCTGGATGAAGGCGTTCAGGCCGTTGGTCGCCGCGTCGCTGGCGAAGCGCGGGTCGGTGTCGCGGTCCAGGAACTGGGTGATGTGCTTGGCGTTCTTGATGACCTCGACGGCCTTCTTCTGCAGCGCCGTGTAGCCGGAGGTGTCGGCCTTGGTGCTGGTGGCGATCGACGACGGGTCGGACTTGAGGTACTCCAACTGCGTCTCGGGCTTCGACAGGTACTGGAGGAGCTTCTTCGCGCCCTCGGGGTTCTTCGGGTTCTTGGCCATCATGTAGCCGTCGATCGGCGCCTCGACCGTGTCCTGGCCGAACTCGGGGTTGATCTCCGGGAACGGGAAGAAGTCGAGGTCGTCCTCCTGGCCCTTGAACTGCTGGCCGACGAACGAGCCGAGCAGGTACATGCCGGACTTGCCCTGCTGGACGCTCTGCGCGGCCTCCTGCCACTCGCGGCCGAGCGCGTTCTCCTGGTGGAACGGCAGCAGGCGCTTCCAGGTGTCGAACACCGCGCGCACCTTCGCGCCCTGCCAGTCCTCCTTGCCCGCCATCAGGTCGACGTGGAACTGGTAGCCGTTGGTGCGGAAGTTCAGCTGGTCGAACGTGCCCATGCCCGGCCAGCCCTGCTTCTGCGCGAAGGCGATCGGGGTCAGGCCGTCGGCCTTCATCTTCGTGGAGAGCGCGACGAACTCGTCGAGCGTCTTCGGGACCGCGTAGCCGCGCTGCGTCCACACGCTCTTGAGGTAGAAGACGCCCCACGGGTACTGGGTGAACGGCACGAAGTACTGCTTGCCGTCCTTGGCGGTCGACGCCTCCTTGAGGGAGGACGCGTAGTTGTCGCCGAGCCCGCCCCACAGGTCGGTGAGGTCGCCGGTGAGGCCCTTCTCCGCGAAGAAGCGCATCCGGTAGCCGGCGAACCAGGCGAGCACGTCGTCGGGCTTGCCCTGGAGGTAGTTGTTGATCTGCTCCTGGTACTGCTCGTGCTGCTTGGTGTTGATCGAGACCTTCAGGGCGTCGGAGTCGAAACCCTTGAGGGCGGCCGTGATCGCGTCCTTCGGGACCTGGTCGGACAGGTTGTTGCCGAAGGTGACCGTGCCGTTCGACGAGCCGGAGTCGCCACCGCCGCAGGCGGCCAGACCCGGCACAGCGGCGATGCCGGCGGTCATGAGCAGTCCTCGGAGCACGGCCCTGCGGCCGAGGAGGGGGTGCATGGACTGGGAACTGGGCGTGTACCGGACCATCGTTGCTCCTGAGGACACTCGACCAAACCAACTGAACACTGAGTCAAACAAAGTTGCGCATAATGTTGCGTCCAACACACGGGGTGTCAAGCCCCGTTACGAAGCCGTTAACCGGGTACAACGTTGTAAAAACAAGGCGACTACCTGGTACAACGTTGTAAAAATGAGCCAACCTCGATGTCTGGGCCGCTCCGGACTTCCAACAGACCCGAACGGAGGATCTTGTTGGAGTGTGTTGACGTTGCGGGCCTGTTTCAGCCACCCTTGCGGCTATGACCACGTGGCCCACGGGTATGGCCGGCCTGGCTTGGGGTGCCGACTACAACCCCGAGCAGTGGCCCGAGGACGTGTGGGCCGAGGACGTCGAGCTCATGCGCCGTGCGGGCGTCAACCTCGTCAGCGTCGGGATCTTCTCCTGGGCGCTCATCGAGACCTCCGAGGGGGAGTACGGGTTCGACTGGCTCGACCGGGTCCTCGACCTGCTGCACGAGGGCGGCATCCGGGTCGACCTGGCGACCGCGACGGCCTCCCCGCCACCGTGGCTGACCACGGCGTACCCCGACGTGCTGCCGGTGCGCGAGGACGGCGTCCGCTTCACCCACGGGTCGCGCCAGGAGTACTGCCCCAGCTCACCGGTCTACCGCGCGAAGGCCGTCGCGCTCGCGACCGCGCTCGCCGAGCGGTACCGCGACCACCCCGCGCTGGCCGCGTGGCACGTCGGCAACGAGTACGGCTGCCACGTCGCCCGCTGCTACTGCGACCGCTGCGCCGAGGCGTTCCGCACCTGGCTGCGGCACCGCCACGGCGACCTGGACACGCTGAACGAGGCCTGGGCGACGGCGTTCTGGAGCCAGCACTACTCGTCGTGGGACCAGGTCCTGCCGCCGAGGGTGACGCCGACGTTCGGCAACCCGGGGCACCTGCTGGACTTCGACCGGTTCTGCTCGGACGCGCTGCTGGAGCTGTACAAGGCCGAGCGCGACGCGCTGCGCGGGCTCACCCCGGACGTGCCGATCACCACGAACTTCATGGTGGGCTGGACCTTCGACGCGCTGGACTACTGGGCGTGGGCGCGCGAGGTCGACTTCGTCTCCAACGACCACTACGTGGTGCGCGGCCCGCGGGCCCTCGACGAGCTCTCCTTCTCGGCGAACCTCACCGGGCACCTCGCGGGCGGCCGCCCGTGGTTCCTGATGGAGCACTCCACCGGCGCGGTCAACTGGCAGCCGGTCAACGTCCCCAAGAAGCCCGGCGAGCTGGCCCGCGACTCGCTCACCCACGTCGCCCACGGCGCCGACGCGGTCTGC
>DATMCA010000886.1:0-3809 GCA_035559015.1 Umezawaea sp.
CTGGTCGTTTCGGCGAAAAACGCCTGGTGGGGCCCGTGAAAAACGCCGAGGCGCCGCACTTCACGCGGCACCTCGGCGCTGTGTCGACGGCGTCAACCTGTCGGAGCATCCACCGCCGAGCCTCTTCAGGTGGTGGGCAGGAGCAGACCGTTCTGCCCGGCCCTGGCCGCCTCGAAGCGCGCGTTCACGTCGTCCCAGTTGACGATGTTCCACAGCGCGTTGATGTAGTCGACCTTGAGGTTGCGGTACTGCAGGTAGTACGCGTGCTCCCAGATGTCGAACGCCAGCAGCGGCGTGGTCGCGATCGACAGGTTGGAGTGGTGGTCCTTCAACTGCTGCGTGATCAACCGCTGCCCCACCGGCTCCCAGGCGAGGACGCCCCAGCCGGAACCCTGGATCGAGCTCGCGGCCGCGTTCAGCTGGAGGCGCAGCTTGTCGAACGACCCGAAGAACTCGTCCACCGCCGCCGCCAGCTCGCCGATCGGCTTGTCGCCGCCGTTGGGGCTGAGGTTCTTCCACCACACCTGGTGCAGCGCGTGGCCGGCGAGGTGGAACGCGAGCGTGGTCTCCAGGCCGACGATCGAGCCGAGGTTCTCCTGGTCGCGGGCCTCGTCGATCTGCTCGATCGTGTCGTTCGCGCCCTTCACGTACGCGGCGTGGTGCTTGCCGTGGTGCAGCTCGTTGATCTCGCCGATGATCGCGGGCTCCAGATCGGCGTAGTCGTAATCCAGATCCGGCAGCGCGTACGGGGCCATCGCGGCTCTCCCATCAAGCTCATTGCAACTTCTTCCTAGTTGCAACCTACTTGCATTAAGTCTCCCGTGCGAGACCGGGCCGGATCTTGGGACGGCGGAAACCCGGTTGCCCGCGGTCGCCGGTGCTGGAACGGTCAGGCCCGTGTCCGTCTTGGCAGCTCGCAAGGTCACGCTGTCGTTCGGTCCGAGGACCGTGCTCCTGGAGGTTGATCTCGATGTTCCCGCAGGCGAACGCGTAGGCCTGGTCGCACCCAACGGCGTCGGCAAGTCGACCCTGCTGAGGGTCCTGGCGGGCGAACTGGTCCCCGACGAGGGGGTCGTCGCCAGGCGCCCGGCGTCCGCCGTCGTGGCGTACCTCACCCAGGAGACCCAACCCCTCCCCGGCGAATCCCTCCGCGCCCACCTGGCCCGCCGCACCGGCGTGGCCGAGGCGTCCGCGCTCTTCGAGGAGGCCGCCCTCGCCCTGTCCACCGGCTCACCGGGAGCCGAGGACCGGTACTCGACCGCCTTCGACCACTGGACCGCCATCGGCGCGGCCGACTTCGACGAGCGCGCGGACGCCGTGTGCGACCGCCTCGGCCTCGCCGCCGACCTGCTGGACCGCCGGGACGCCCACGAGCTGTCCGGCGGCCAGTCCGCGCGGCTGCGACTGGCGTCGGTGCTGCTCACCAGGGCGGACGTGCTCCTGCTCGACGAACCGACCAACGACCTGGACGCGGACGGGCTGGACCTCCTGGAGGCCCACGTCGCGTCCAGCCGGGCGGCGGTCGTGCTCGTCAGCCACGACCGGGAGTTCCTGGCCCGCACGACCACGGCCATCGCCGAACTGGACGAGTTCACCCACGCCGTGACGCTCTTCCGCGGCGGCTGGGACGCCTACGTGGAGGAGAAGGCCGCGGCGGAACGGCGGGCGCGCGAGGAGTTCGAGGCGTACGCGGCCAAGCGCGACTCGCTGACCGAACGGTCGCGGCTGCTGCGCGAGTGGTCCCGCCAGGGCGTCCGCAACGTGGCGAAGTCGGGCGAGACCGACAAGAACATCAAGCACGCCAAGAGGGAGCGGGCGCAGGCGACCGGCGCCAAGGGGTCCATTGTGGACCGCGCGTTGGAACGCCTTGAGGAGGTGGAGGAACCGCGCGAGGCGTGGGAACTCCGCCTCACCCTGCCCAGCGCCGGCCGGGGCAGCCAGATCGCGTTCACGTTGCGCCAGGCCGTCGTCGAGCGCGGCGACGTCGTGCTGGGGCCGGTCGACCTCGCGGTCGGCGCGGGCGAGCGCTGGCGGATCACCGGCCCGAACGGGTCCGGCAAGTCCACGCTCCTGGGCGCGCTGCTGGGCCGGATCCCGCTGCTGTCCGGCGAGCGGAGCCAGGGCGCGTCGGTCGTCGTGGGCGAGGTCGACCAGCTCCGCGAGGAGTTCGCCACGGACCGGTCCGTGCTCGACGTGGTCGTGGCGGCCACCGGCCTGGAGCGGGTCGACGCGCGGACGCTGCTGGCGAAGTTCCGGGTCGGCGCGGACACCGTGCTGCGGCCGGCCCGGACCCTGTCGCCCGGCGAGCGCACCCGTGCCGGGCTGGCGTTGTTGCAGGCCCGCGGCACGACGTGCCTCGTGCTGGACGAGCCGACCAACCACCTCGACCTCGCGGCGATCCACCAGTTGGAACAGGCGCTGGACACGTACGAGGGCACGTTGTTGCTGGTCACGCACGATCGGAGGCTCGCGGAAGCGATCTCCGTCGACCGCGAGCTGGACGTCCGCGGGCTGTTCGCCGGCGGACCCGCGAAGGGTGCAAGATAAGGGGATGAGCACAGAGGAGGACTGGCCTGTCGAACAGACCTGGTCCATGCGCAACACGCACTGGCACGCCTACGTCGAGCACACCTCGCTGGATCACGCCTCGCCCCGGCAGGAACGGCTGGAACGCACCCCGGAAGAGGTGCTGAGCACCCCCGCCGAGGTCGCCGCCTGGCTGGAGGTGAACCTCCGCAGCGCCACCAAGCCGGAGGAGGCGGGCAAGAAGCGCGTCAAGGACGAGCGCGACTTCTCCGACTCCAACCGGGTGCACACCTCGCTGGCCTCCTGCGGCGAGTCCATCTACACCGGCGTCAAGGGCATGCTGACCCTCGCGGTCGAGGCCGTGACCCCGGACGACTGCCGCAGTTCGCACGACGGGGCGGACGTCGCCCCCCTGAAGTCAGGTCGCCGCCGCTAGCCGCCAGCGGCTCCGGGCCGCCGTCGAACGAGCGGCCCGGTGTTCGTCGCACGAGGTCAGACCGGCCACGTGTGCACGGGGTCGCCCCCGTGCATCTGCTCCACGTACCGCTTGAGCATCCCGGTGAGCGCGGTTCCGCGATCGGCGCCGCGCTCTTCCAAGCGCACCACGGTGTCGCGCTGCCACGACGAGCCCGTGCGCCGCGCCAGGCAGCGCTGCTCGACCACCCCGAGGTACCGCTCGCGGGCCTCGTCGGAGACGCCGCACGCGCGCAACCCGTCGTGCGCCATCGGCAGCAGCCTGCGCAGCACCAGTTCGTCCGGCGGCACCCAGCCGATGCCCGGCCAGTACAGCTGGGCGTTCATGCCGTGCCGCGAACCGGTGTAGAGGTTCTCCTCGGCGGCGTGGAACGACATCTGGGTCCACAGTGGACGTTCCTGGTCGACCAGCGCCCGCTGGGCCCCGTAGAAGAAGGCCGCGTTCGCCACCGTGTCCAGCACGGTCGGGCCCGCGGGCAGCACGCGGTTCTCGATGCGCAGGTGCGGGACGCCGTCGACCACGTCGTACACCGGCCGGTTCCAGCGCCAGATCGTGCCGTTGTGCAGCCGCAGTTCCGCCAGTTCCGGCGTGCCACCGGCCTCCAGCACCTCGACCGGGCTCTCCTGGTCGGTCTCCGGCAGCAGCGCCGGGAAGTAGCGGGCGTTCTCCTCGAACAGGTCGAAGATCGAGGTGATCCAGCGCTCGCCGAAGAACACCGGCGGCCGCACACCCTGGTTCCGCAGTTCAGGGGAGCGGGTGTCGGTTGCCTGCAGGAACAGCTCCGTCCTGGTCTCGGCCCAGAGCCGCT
>DATMCA010000887.1:0-2188 GCA_035559015.1 Umezawaea sp.
GCGAGGGCGCGGTCCACGAGCGGATCGTCGATGGGGTGCGCCGTCCCGGCCGCGGGGCGTTCGGCGAGTGCGGCGGTCATCGCGCGCTCCGGTCGGACGGCCGGCGGGTCGGGACGGCCAGCGCGCGGGTCAGGCCGTCGAGGGCGGTGGCCGGGTGGTCGTGCGGCCAGATCAGCGCCACGTGTCGCAGCGGTGGCCAGCCCTCGTCGGCCGCGAGCTCGGCGACCCGCTCGGCCAGTGCCGCGCCGGCACCGTCACCGACCACCGCGATCCGAGCCGCGTCCACGCCGAGCTCGGCGGCATGATCCGTAGCCCAGGACAGGACGGCGAACGCCTCGAAGGCGTGCGCCGCCGACACGGTCAGCACCACCGCGCCGAGACGCGCGATGAGCTCGCCGACCAGGTCGTCATCGGTGGAGAACAGCACCACGAGGGCGGCGACGGTCCGGTCGGCGCACGGTGCGGGCCAGTGCACCCGCGCCCGGTTGTGCGGCGCGAGGTCGCGGAGCGCGACGTCGGCGACCCGGTACGCACCGGCGGGTGTTCGGTCGGGGGAGGCCATGGCACGAACCCTCGCGCCGGCACCCGGGCGAAGGGAAAGGCCGATCACGCATGACGGCAGTGCACCGGATGCATCACCACGGAGCGGCCATCCCGGCCATGATGACGGTCATGGATGACGGCCCGCAGGAGCGCGGTGGCAAGGTGCTCGTGCTCCCACCCGCCCCGGATGCGATCGAGCTACGGCACCTGCGTGCGTTCGT
Source organism: Umezawaea sp. (assembly GCA_035559015.1). Taxonomy (GTDB): domain Bacteria; phylum Actinomycetota; class Actinomycetes; order Mycobacteriales; family Pseudonocardiaceae; genus Umezawaea. The sequence goes on from DATMCA010000887.1 coordinate 765, forward strand.
TGCGGTCGCCGAGGAGCTCAACTTCGGGCGCGCCGCGACCCGGTTGTTCGTGTCCCAGCCCGCCCTGAGCCGGCAGATCCGCAGCCTGGAACGGCTCGTCGGCTGCGACCTGCTGCGCCGCTCCACGCATCGGGTCGAGCTGACGCTGGCCGGCGACGCGCTGCTCGACCGCGCGCGGCGCCTGATCACCGATCTGGACGACGCGGTCTTCTCCACCCGTTCCGTCGGCGGCGACCTCGAGCGCCGGCTGGCCGCGGCCTGGGAACCCCTGGACGCCCTCACCGCCGCGAGCCCCGACCTGCAGGCGCTGCGCGATGCCGGCGAGCAGCTGCACGGGCAGTTCGAGATGGCCGCCGGGGTGTCGGTACGACCGGTGATCGCCGGTGGGGTGCCGGCGCTCCTGCTCTCGCCACGGCAGGAGCTGGCCCCGACGGTCCTGCTGCTCCACGGCGGCGGCTACGTGATGGGCTCCGCCTTCGGCTACCGGCACCTGGCCAGCGCGCTGGCCGCCGCCGCCGACGCGTGCGTGCTCGTGCCCGACTACCGGCTCGCCCCCGAGCACCCGTTCCCCGCAGCCATCGAGGACGCGGTGCGTACCTACCTCTGGATGCTGGACTCCGGGATCCCCGCGGAACAGATCGTCATCGCCGGTGACTCGGCGGGCGGCGGGCTCGCCCTGTCGGTGCAGACGACGCTCGCGCGACAGGACCTTCCGCTGCCCGGCGGCACCGTGCTGTTCTGCCCGGCCGTCGACCTCAGCTACGACGAGGAGATCGAGCTGCCCACCGAGCCGCAGCCGGCGATCAGCGTCGCGCAGCTGCGCTCGTTCGCCGCCGCCTACCTCGGCGACACCTCAGCTCACGACGAAGTGGTCAACGCGCTGCGCGCCGACCTCACCGGATATCCGCCGATGTTGATCCAGGCCGGCACCGGGGACGTGCTGGGCAGGGACGCCCATCGCCTCGCCGAGCGCGCCACCGGCTGCGGTGTCGAGGTGCAGTTCGAGCTCTACCCGGTGACCACGCACGACTTCCACCTGTTCTGGTCCTTCCTGCCCGAGGCTGTGGATGCACTGGAGCAGGCGGGTGCGTTCGTCCGCCGGCTGCGTGCGGGGGCCGGCGTACCCGGCGAACGATCCCGGACGCGCTGACAGCCGTCGACCTCAGGGCCACCCATTGCGTCGTGCTCAGCGCCCGGTGGGCCGGCTGACGTTGGCGACGATGCCGCGGGCGATCTCGCGCAGCTTGATGTTGCGGTTCTGTGAGGCCCTCGTCATGAGCGCAAATGCCGCTTCAGCGCTGCACCGGTTCTGCGCCATGACGACGCCCATCGCCTGGTCGATGACGGACCGGCTCGCCATGGCCGTCCTCATCTGCTCCACGAGCTTCGTGGCATCGGCGTAGGCGACGGCGTTACCCACCGCG
>DATMCA010000888.1:0-3528 GCA_035559015.1 Umezawaea sp.
CGGTCCCCGCGGGCGCTCGCCACGGGATCCGTTCAGGGCAGTCGGCGGTCGCCGCCCGCCAGTGGTCGACGGCGACCGCCGCCACCCCCCTCCGCTCGCGCAGACAAGCCTCGGTGAAGTCGGCGTAGGTCGTGCGCGGCACAGGCAACCGAGCCTGCCCGCCGAACACCCTCGCCCGGTAGAGCTCCGCCAGATCGCGCCAGATGACCGACAGGGACCACCCGTCGTACACGAGGTGGTGGATCTTCAACGACATCAGCGTCACCTCGCCCCGGTCCCCGACGACCCGGTGCTCGCCCGCGCGGAACAGGGGTCGCCCGGACACCACGTCCGACAAGCCGTGACGACCCCGCGCCAGGTCGCGCACCACGGACGCCACGGACTCCTCCGGTCCGGGACGAGACAACTCGGCGAAGGCCTCCGCCGGATGAACGCGCTGAGTGGTCGGGGTGACGGTCGTCCGCAGTGCGGCGTGCCGTCGCACCAGGTCACCGACAGCGGCCCGCAAGCCGTCGAGATCGACGTCCCCGGACAACGAGCACAGGTAGACGAGGTCGTACCTCGTGGCGCAATCCGGGTGATCCCGCATGTTCCGGATCGTCTCCGATTGGTGGGGCGACACACCGACCGTTCGGATCACCTCCGACGATGAGCCGCTCATCCGGCGGTCATCTCGTGCTCAATGAGGTCGCGCAGCGCGCTGGGGAAGCGGAGGAACTCCCAGTGATCTCCCGGGAGCAGGTGGAACGTGGCCGCCGCGCACTCCTCCCAACCGGGCCACACAACATCCGGCGGGACCACAACGTCCTCGGTCCACCCGATCACCAGAACCGGGACGTCCCGACTGGGCAGTGCGGAAGGCCGGTAGCCGCGCTGGACCAGCAGGTCGGCGGTCATCGTCTCCGCGGCGAGTTCGATGAACTCGGGGTGCGGTCGCACCCCCAACGCCGCGGCCAGCTCCTCCATCTCGGCGATCATGTCCGTCTCGGCCAGGTCGACGAAGTTCAGCTTGCCGTACAACCCCCGGTCCGGGGCGCCCCACCCGGAGGCGAACAGCCGCCGGGGAGCCGGAAGGCCACACCTCTCCAGGTGCACGGCGGTCTCCAGCAGGTACGGCACCGACCCGCAGTGCCCGATCAGCGCGTACGGCCGGGTCAGCTCGGCACCGATCGCTTCCACCAGGCGCTCGGCGTATTCCCGGTGGCTGCCGACGACGTCCTCGTCCAACCGGTTCTCCCTGCCGGGGGGCTGCACGGCGCAGAACCGTCCCCCGCCGAACCGGTGCGGCCACCGGTTGAACGAGGAGGCCCCGGTGCCCGCGTAGGGCAGCCCGAACACGAGGAAGTCCCCCTCCGCCGGGATCGGGCGCAGGATCCACCGGGTCATGACGTCGCCCCGAGGTGGACCGCCAGGTCCATCCTGGTCATGCCGTTGATCCAGTTCGAGGTCAGGTGCGTGGGCTCGTCGGTGATCTCGAAGCGCTCGACGTGCTCGGCCAGGATCTCGAACAGGATCGTCAACGCCGCGCGGGAGATCTGCGCGCCTATGCAGTAGTGCGCTCCGGCGCCGAAGCCGAGGTGCGGGTTGGCGGCGCGGTCGAGGCGGAAGTCGTACGGGTCCTCCCACACGTCGTGGTCGCGGTTGGCCGAGCCGACCCACCCGCACAGCCAGTCGCCCTCGGAGATCGCCACACCACCGATCTCGGTGTCCACCACGGCCCGCCGGACCAGGTGGTGGGTCGGGGACGTCCAGCGGGTGCCCTCGTCGACCAACGCCGGGATCAGACCGGGGTCGGCCCGCACCGCCGCCCAGAGGTGCGGCCGCTCGGCGAGGGCCAGCACGGTGTGGCCGGCCACGTGCGGAGTGGTGGCGTGAGCCCCCATCATCAGGCTGTAGCAGTTGAGCGCCACGTGCCACTCGGTCAGCGGCTCACCGTCCAGGAGCAACTCGGTCAACGCGGTCATCACGTCGTCACCGGGGTCGCCCAGCCGTCGTCCGATCGCGGCGCCGAACAGGTCGAGCAGGTGCACGTGGGCGTCCCGCGCAGCCGTGTGCCCGTCGACCCCGCCGGTGAAGGTGGGTTCGTCAGGGGTGATACTCACCGCCGACCACCGGGAGATCTCGGCGCGCAAGTCCACCGGGATACCCATCATCGGGGCGAGCATCGCCATTGGCAGGCGGTGCATCAACTCGACGAAGTCGAGCTCGCGGTGTTCCAGCAGCGGCACCAGCACCCGGCCGACCTCGGCTCGGAGCTGGCCGGCGCAGCGGCGGATTACCGCCCGACCGAGCTTGCGCATCACCGGGTTGCGCAGCTGTCCGTGTCGGGGTGGATCGGTGATGGTCATGGTCATGCCGCGTGCGGCGTCCCCGACGCCCACCGAACTGAGGATCGTGCCGTGCTCGGAGCTGAACATGCGGTGGTCCTTGAGCAACCGCTCGCAGTCGACGTACCTGGTCACGGACCAGAAGGCGGTGCCGTTGGGCGCTGTCCACCTCGACACGGGCGATTCCTCGCGCAGGGTCTGCCACAGGGTGTGCTGGCAGCCCTCGCGGAAGGGCACCGGGTCGCACGGGTCGACCCCGCTCAGCGGGTGGCGCGCGTCGCGGGAAGGTGAGGTGATTCTCATCGCTTGCCTCCGGCCGAGAGTTGTCCGCCGACGAGTCCGCTGAGCGCGCCGACGCTGGGGCGCGACAGGAACTCGCGCGCGCTGATGGTGACGCCCAGGGCCCGCAGGTGCGCCAGCATCAGGACGCTGCGCAGGGAGTCCCCGCCGAGGACGTAGAAGTCGTCGTCGACGCCCACCTCGTCGATGGCCAGCACGTCGGCCATCACCTCGGCGATCAGCTGCTCGGTATCCGTGTTGGGCACGACAATCGGAGGAAGTTCCAGATCGGCCCGTGCGGTCCACGGGTGGGGAAGCGCTCCCCGGTCGACCTTGCCGTTGGGGTCGAGCGGCAGCGTCTCCAGCAGCACGTAGTGCGACGGGACCAGGTAGGCCGGAAGGGTGTCGGCGACCCGAAGCCGGAGCGCCGCAGCCGTCGGCCGGGCTCGCCCGGCGGGAGCGACGTAGGCCACCAGGCGCTTGTCGTCCGCGGTGTCACCGATCGCCAGCACCGCCACCGCGCCGACCGACTCGTGCGCCGACAACGCGGCCTCCACCTCCCCCGGCTCGACCCGGAACCCCCGCACCTTCACCTGGCGATCGGCGCGCCCGATGAACTCGACCTCGCCGTCGGGGAGCAGCCTGCCGAGGTCTCCGGTCCGGTAGAGCCGGGCGCCGGGGGCTTCGGAGTGGGGATCGGGCAGGAAGCGCTCGGCGGTCAGCTCCGCCCGGTGGTGGTAGCACCGGGCCAAGCCGTTGCCCCCCAGGTAGATCTCGCCGACGACTCCGGGTTCGAGCTCCTCCAGGTCGTCGTCGAGCACGTGCATGACCTTGTTGCGCAGTGCCCGGCCGAGCGGCACCCGCTCGTAGGACCGCGCCGGATCGACCCGGTGCAGCGACGTGAACACGGTCGCCTCGGTCG
>DATMCA010000889.1:0-3745 GCA_035559015.1 Umezawaea sp.
GCTGCGACGACCGGCAGGCGGAGTCCTCTCACCTCCACTCGAATCTGAAGCGCCTCGTGGCGCACCGTGTTGTCACACCACGCGGGTGATGCCCATAGCTGCCCTTGAACGTGCCGGCCGCGCCCTGCTTGTCCAACTCGCACAGGTTCGAGCGAAGGTGTGCAAGGTGGCGCCTGCGGCGCCCGGGTTGGTCAGGGCGGGCTGGCGAGGCGGCGCTGGAGTCGGTCGCGGGCGACGTTGTCGGCGGCGTAGCGGACCAGGCCGCTGTTGTTCATGCCGAGCGCGACCGCGGCGAGTTTGGGGTCGAGGTCGTTGACGAGCTCGGTCATCCGGGTCTGGCGGCAGGTCGCGGGTGTCGTGCCGGCGCGGGCGAGCAGCCGGGTGAGGTAGCTGGAATCCGCGGCGGTGTCTCGGCCGCTGGTGGCCCGGGTGACGATGACGTGCGGGTTGAGCGTGCGGGCGGTTTCCCGACCGGTCAGGCATCGGTGTAGCGCCGTCCAGGTGGGTGGGTCGAGCGGTGTCGGAAACGGCCGTCCGGCCAGGGCCACCGTTCGTCGGGTGGCGTCGATGTCGACGACGCGCAGGCCGCGGATCTCCGCGTTGGACGCCGCGTGTAGCAGGGCGAGCAGGCCGACGAGCCGCTCGTGGTCGGGGGTGGTGTCGTGGGTCCAGCGGAGGAACAGGGCCCGCTGGGCGTTGATGTCCAGCACGGTCCCGGTGAACGCCGGTTGAGCGCCGAGGGACAACCCGCGGGTGGGGTCGGTGAGGATGAGCTTGCGACCCTTGGCCCAGGCGAAGAACCGCCGCAGAACGTAGGTCCGCTGGTGGCGAGCGGCCGGGGCGCGAGCGAGGAAGTCCTCCAGGTCCGCGGTGGCGACCTCGGCCCAGCCGGTGATGGTGCGGCGTGTGTGCAGGTGCGCGGCGAGATCGCGCAGGATGCGCAACCGGGTCTCGAGGGTGATGTCGCTGAGGGTGCGCTGCCCGGTGCGGCGGCGGCGGTCCTGCTCGCCGATCTGGGTGTGGTCGAACTCGGCGACGGCGTCATGCAGCGGAGCGGCAACGGCTGCGACGAACCACTCGCGGCGGGCCGCCGCTCGCTGGCGTGGTCTGTCGGGTGCCAGCGCGAGCCCGTGAACGGTGAAGAACGCGGTCAACATGCGCGCGGTCGTCGCGGTCACGGCGGTGGTGGGGAGCCTGCCCAGCTGGTGCGGAGTCATGCTCGGGTCGCTGATCAACAGCCGGCCGGTTTCCCGTAGGACCGCGACGGTCCCGCCCGGGTAGCAGCGCGCGGCGGTGAACTCGACCAGCAGGTCCCACCACGCCGGGGTCGGCGCCATCCGGCCGGCGAGGGAAGCGGCGTAGCGGAACGGACGATCCGGGTCGGCCAGCACGCAACGGTTGCAGAGACCGTGCCCGACGTCGCGCCGCTGCTCGCCGCAGCGACCACAGCCGATCGTCTTGGGCGGCTTGGGTGGTGCTGCGGCGCGCGAACACCCGGCGCACCACCCGTCGGTTCGCAGGTGCCGCAACTGAGTGCAGCCGATGCAGGGCCGCTTGAGCGCCGCGCGTTCCGCGCGACGATGGCAGCGGTGGCAGCGCTGCCGGGCGCGCAGCTTGACCCGGGCGGGGCAGTCCAAGCAGACGCGCGGGCCGACAACCGAGTCGACAACCGAGCTGGCGACGGTGGTGGTCACAGGGGCGGCATCGACCGGCCGCGAGCCGCCTTCGGTTCCGGCTTGCGCCGGACGGGCTCCACCGCCGCGGTCACCGGGGTGGTGTCGACTTCGATCAGGTCGTTGGGTGTGCAGTCCAGCGCGGTGCAGAGCGCGGCCAGGGTGTCGAGCTTGACCTGGCTGGGCTGCCTGGTGAGCAGCGCCGACACCGACGCCGACGACAGGTGCAGCCCGCCGCGCTCGGCCAGCAGCCGACGCAGCTGCGCCCCGGTCCAGACCTCCCGCTGCGCCGCGGCCATCCGCAGCCGCCACCTAATCTGCATCCCGGTCTCCTCCCAGGCCGGTCAGCGTGCCCGACACGGCGCGGCGGTAGGCGTCCTCGATGAACGTGGCCGACGGTGTCACGTAGCGCATCGTCGTCCCGACGTGCCAGTGCCCGAGCATCTGCTGGATCGCGACGAGATCGACACCGCGCTCATAGTTGCGGGTCGCGCAGGCGTGGCGCAGCGTGTGCGGGCTGAACCTGACCAGCTCCGGTTCTCCCTGTCGTTCCGGGCCGCGGGCCTCTCGTTCGAGGTCGAGCAGGTAGGCGAGCCGGTTGCGGATCGTGCCCCGGTGGATCCGCCCGCCGCCCTCGTCGCAGAACAACGCCGGACCCTCGCCCAGCCGTGGGGCGATCTCCTCGAGATACCAGCCCAGGATCAGGTCGAGCCCATCAAGCATCGGCACCCACCGCGGTCGCGGACCCGAGGTCTTCGCTCCCTTGCCGAAACGCACGTGGATCTTCCCGAACGGACCGCGGCCGAAGTGCACGTCGGCCCGGTCCAACGACGCGGTCTCCTCCGCACGCAAGCCGGCAAGGTAGAGGGTGCGGAACATCGCGTAATCCCGCCCTGCCGCCGCGTACTTACGGGCCCCAGCAACGCGTTCCTTGAGGAAGTCGAAGAACTCCTCCATCCGTTGCGGGCTCGGCGGCGCAGTCGCAGACGGCGAGCTGGAATCGACATGCCGTGCGGCGTTGAACCCGTCGACCGGGTCCACCATGCGGACCCCGAACGCCGCCTCGATCTCGCCGGCCTTGCGCGCGGACAAGAACGCGTGGAACCCCTTGAACGTCTGCACGTAGCCGCGCCGGGTCGCCGCCGACAATCCCTGTCCGACCAGCCCAGCGACGACCCGGTCCACGTCCTCGCGGGTGACCTCCCACGCCGGCCGATCACAGGCCACGAGGAACCGATCGAGCACACCGGCGCCGTTGTCCATCGTCGTCTGAGCGAACCCACGCGCGACCTGGGACGCCTCGAACGCCCTCAAGCACGAGTCCTGAAAGACCACCGGATCCACCGGCTGCCCGACGACCGGGACAGCGACAGCGCCACCACGAAGCAGACGGAGACCGTCGCTGACCACACAGCCTTCTTCCCAGCTTCGATTTGTAGGCGCTACCTTACGAGCCGGGCTCAGACCTTGAAGGTCGCGACACGCCAGGAACACACATCCTGGCCGCTCACAGCACGTCCGCTGATCGAGAACCTGTGCCAATGCCAGTTGAGTGCGCGGTGACCAGACTGGCATCCAGATCGATCACCACCCGCCCGTCCTGCAGGGGCGCGCCAGTGTGAGTCCAGACCCGTTCCCGGGCCACCGCCCGCGCCGTGCTGATCGCGGCCAGAGCGGTCTCGGCGTTCTCCTCAGCGTCCCCGGCCAGCGTCGTGAACAGCCGCGACACCGTCGGGTCCGACGCCACCGGGCCGAACACCCCGGGCTGGGCGCGCAGCACCGCGACGTCGGCCGCGGCGTCCCCGCCCAGCGCGACCGCGATCGCCAGATCCGTCACGATCTTCCCCGGATCGTGGGTGGCCAGCGGCTTGCGCCACGGCCCGAGCGACCGCGAGAGCTGCTTGGTCAGCCCGCTCCGGCGCGCGGTCTCCACCAGCAACGCCCCACCGGCATGCGACACCAGCGACTCACCGCTGGCGATCACGGACAACCACGGACGCAGGTCTCTATGCTTCACTCGCGAAGTGCCTCTCAGTTCGGCTCGATGTGGTCTCGACAACCAACATCCAACC
>DATMCA010000890.1:0-13385 GCA_035559015.1 Umezawaea sp.
ATGACCCTGCCGGGCGCGATCTACCTGGGGTTCAACCCGTACGGCAAGGCCTGCTACGGGTTGACGAGGGCCGAGCTGTCGGACTGGGTGCTGGACTTCGGCGACACCTACCTGGAGTGGACCGGCCGGTACCCGGTGGTCTACACGTCGCCGGTCTGGTGGGGCCAGTGCGCGGGCGCCGACGGGGGTCCGGCGAACCCGTTGTGGGTGGCCAGGCACTCGGCGACCCCCGGAGCACTCCCCCGCGAACTGGGCGTCTTCCCGCTCTGGGACCGGCCGTCGGAGGTCGTGGAACGCGCTCCGCACGACCGCCTGCTCGCCCTGGTCGGCACGGACGTGGAGCAGAAGTGAAACGACTGGCTCTCGCCCTGGCGGCGTGCACCGGCCTGGTGTCCACCGCGACGCGGGACCACGCCATGGCCAGCGGCGGTGGGGAGGCGGAACCCGCCTCCCCACCGACCACCTCCTAGTCGAACAGCGCGGGAAGGGTGCCTTCCCAGGCGGCGCGGAGTTCGCCGAGCGGGAGCCGGCCGAGGTCCTGGATCTCCAGGGACTCGGACTCCGGGTCGACGACACCGACCTTGCGCCACGGCAGCCGGCGCGCGGTGCACATGTCGGTGAACCGCAGCTCCTCGCTGCGCGGCACGGCGACGAGCACACGGCCCGCGGACTCGCTGAACAGCTGCGTGAACGCGTCCAGGTCGCTGTCCAGGAACACCCGCGCGCCGGTCTCGCCGATGAGGCAGGCCTCGACCAGCGCTTGGGCCAGGCCACCGTCGGACAGGTCGTGCGCGGCGGACACCATGCCGTCGCGCGACCCCGCCAGCAGCACCTCGCCGAGCAGTCGCTCACGGGCCAGGTCGACCTTCGGCGGCACGCCGCCCAGGTGGCCGTGCACGTGGTGCGCCCACTCGGAGCCGCCGAACTCGTCACGGGTGTCGCCCAGCAGCAGCAGGGTTTCGCCCGCTTCGGCGCCGATGCCGGTCGGGATGCGGCGACGCACGTCGTCGATCACGCCCAGCACGCCGATGACCGGCGTCGGCAGGATCGCCGTGCTGCCGGTCTGGTTGTAGAAGCTGACGTTGCCGCCGGTCACCGGGATGCCCAGCTCGCGGCAGCCGTCGATGATGCCCTGGATGGCCCGCTCGAACTGCCACATCACGGCCGGGTCCTCGGGCGAGCCGAAGTTCAGGCAGTCCGACACCGCGATGGGCGTCGCACCGCTGACCGACACGTTCCGGTAGGCCTCGGCCAGCGCGAGCTGCGCGCCCGCGTACGGGTCGAGCTTGGTGAAGCGGCCGTTGCAGTCGGTGGCCAGCGCGATGCCGCGGTTGGTCTCCTCGTCGATGCGGATCATGCCCGCGTCCGACGGCTGCGCCAGGACCGTGCCACCGCGCACGTAGCGGTCGTACTGCTGGGTGACCCAGCGGCGCGACGACAGGTTCGGCGACGCGGCCATCGTGACGACGGTCTTGAGGATGTCCGCGGCCTCGGTCGGCCGGGCCAGCGACTCGGGGCCGTTGGCGACGAGCGCGTCCTGGTCCGCCGGGCGCTCGATGGGCCGGTTGTACACCGGGCCCTCGTGCGCCACGGTGCGCGGCGGGACGTCCACGACGACCTCGTCGTTCCACGTGATCACCAGGCGTTCGCCCTCGGTGACCTCGCCGATCTCGGAGGCGATGACGTCCCACTTCGCGCAGACGGCCATGAACGCGTCGACGTTCTCCGGCGCGACGACCGCGCACATGCGTTCCTGCGACTCGCTCGACAGGATCTCGGCGGGCGTCATGCCGGTCGCCCGCAGCGGAACCCGCTCCAGGTACACGTGCATGCCGCCATCGCCGGCGCTGGCGAGTTCCGAGGTGGCGCAGGAGAGCCCGGCGCCGCCGAGGTCCTGGATGCCGACCACGATGCCCTCCTGGAACAGCTCCAGGCAGCACTCGATCAGCACCTTCTCGGTGAACGGGTCGCCGACCTGCACGGCGGGCAGCTTCTTGCGCTTGCCGCTGCCGTCGTCGCCCGCGAACGTGTCGCTCGCGAGGACGGACACGCCGCCGATGCCGTCCAGCCCGGTGCGCGCACCGAACAGGATGATCTTGTTGCCCGCGCCCGACGCGTGCGCCAGGTGCAGGTCCTCGGTGCGCAGCACGCCGACGCACAGGGCGTTGACCAGCGGGTTGCCCGCGTACGACTCGTCGAACACGACCTCGCCGCCGATGTTCGGCAGGCCGAGGCAGTTGCCGTAGCCACCGACCCCCGCCACCACACCGGGCAGCACCCGACGGGTGTCCGGGGCGTCCGCCTTGCCGAAGCGCAGCGAGTCCATGACGGCCAGCGGCCGCGCGCCCATCGCGATGATGTCGCGCACGATGCCGCCGACACCGGTGGCGGCGCCCTGGTAGGGCTCCACGTACGACGGGTGGTTGTGCGACTCGACCTTGAACGTGATGGCCCAGCCGTCGCCGATGTCGACGACGCCGGCGTTCTCGCCGATGCCCGCGAGCATCTTCGAGCGCATCTCGTCGGTCAGCGACTCGTCGAACTTGCGCAGGAAGACCTTCGACGACTTGTAGGAGCAGTGCTCGCTCCACATGATCGAGTACATCGCCAGCTCCGCGTCCGTCGGCCGACGGCCGAGGATCTCGCGGATGCGGGCGTACTCGTCGTCCTTGAGGCCCAACTCGCGGAACGGCTGCTCCTGGTCCGGCGTGGTCTCCGCGTGCTTCACGGAATCAATGTGGATGCTCACTGAACCTTCACCGCCTCCGCTGGGATGCGCACGTCGGCGGGCACCACTTCGTCCATCAAGGAGAGGAACATGCCCAGTCCGTCGTCCGTGGGGCCGGTCAGCGCGTCGATCGCGTGCTCCGGGTGCGGCATGAGGCCGACGACCCGACCGTTCGCGCTCGTGATGCCCGCGATGTTGTTCCGCGACCCGTTGGGGTTGTCGCCGACATAGCGGAACACCACGCGACCCTCGCCCTCCAGTTCGTCCACAGTGGACTGGGTGGCCTGGTAGCCGCCCTCGCCCGACTTGAGGGGCACGAGGATCTCCGCGCCCTTCTCGTACCGGGACGACCAGGCGGTGGTGTTGTTCTCCACCTTCAGCCACTGGTCCTTGCACACGAAGTGCAGACCGGAGTTCCGGATCAGCGCGCCGGGCAGCAGCCCGGCCTCGCACAGGATCTGGAAACCGTTGCAGATGCCCAGGACCGGCATGCCCTTGCCCGCGGCCTCGATCACGGACCCCATGACCGGGGCGAACCGGGCGATAGCACCGCAGCGCAGGTAGTCGCCGTAGGAGAACCCACCCGGCACGATCACCGCGTCGACCCCCTTGAGGTCCGGGTCACCGTGCCACAGCGGCACCGCCTCGGCCTCGGCGTAGCGGGCCGCACGAGCGGCGTCCACGTCGTCCAGCGTGCCGGGGAACGTGATCACCCCAACGCGAACGCTCATGCGTCGACCCGCCGAACCACCCAGTCCTCGATGACCGGGTTCGCGAGGAAGGTCTCGGCGATCTTCTCGAGGGTGGCGTCGTCGACCGAGTCGTCGACCTCCAACTCGAAGTGCTTGCCCTGACGGACACTGGCGATTCCCTCGAACCCGAGGCGGGGCAGCGCGTTCGCCACCGCCTGACCTTGCGGGTCGAGAATCTCGGGCTTCGGCATGACGTCGACAACGACACGAGCCACAGCAGGCTGCTCCCTGTTACAGAGGGCGGGGGATGGCCGTAGCCTACCTGACCTGCACGTTCACCCCGGCCACGGGTGCGCTGCACCACACACCGCAGGTCATCACACCTTTGGGTTACTCCGCTTGATCGACGACGGGGCCCGTGTATTGTTTGAGGAGCCGAGGCCAGTAGGCCGAGGAAGTGAGCGCGGTTCCCAGCCGGACGGCTGGCAGCCGCGCTTCGCGCTATCCGGACCAGGTGTCGAGGTCAATCACCCTGGCCACCAAGGGCGTGACCCGCCTTCTCCACTCACCTCCCGCGCCGTAGCACCACGCGACGACGTCGACGATCCACAGCAACTGCTCCTGGCTGCTCACCACGTGCTCGTAGATGAAGGATTCCTTCGCGTCCTTTCCCAGGACCGCCCGGATGGTCTGCTTGTCGTGCCAGTCGCGCTCTCGACGGGTGTCCAGGACCATCCTGGCCACGCCCAAGGCGGTCAGGTCGACCACCACAGCGACCAAGCACTCCTGCCGAGCGCGCTCCTCCCCACTCGCGCAGGTGCGCTGGTAGACGTGCACCAACGGGCCGCACGCCACCAGGCGCGACAGGACGATTTTGCGGCGGTCGTTCTTCTCGTTGTGGAAATGCACCTCTTTCTGCCCCGGCAGCAGCAGGCTCCTGAGCAGCTTGCGCAGCCTGGTCAGATCTCGTGGATGGATGATGGCAACCGCCAGCAGGTATCGCTCGTTGCGGCGGGATTCGTCGATGAACGCTTGCAGACTCACGGTCGTGACCATCGGCGGGGTGAGCGGCGCGCTGGAGGATCACCCACCCGCACGAGCGGCAAATCGGGCGTATTGACCAATGGTCCGCAAGGCTGCGGTTTCGTTGCCTTCTTCGCAAGTTTCTCGAAGATCACTTACGGCCATCAGGCGCTTACTTTGGCGTAAATCACCTGGTCGGGGTGTTCGCCCTCTGCGAGACCGGTGGCGCAACCACGAATGGGTTGTCAGTGTTACGAGTATGCGAATCCTGGTGCTGGGTGGAACCGTCTTCCTCAGCAAGGCGGTGGCGACGGAGGCTGTGCGTCGCAACCACGAGGTTGTGTGCGCGGCACGTGGTGCTTCTGGATCCGTGCCCGAGGGTGCGGATCTTGTTGTTGTCGACCGGGATCGGCCCGGGGCCTTGGAGGTCCTGCGGGGCGAGCAGTTCGACGCCGTCGTCGACGTCGCGAAGATGTCGGTGAACTGGGTGCGCGAAGCGCTGCACGTCCTGGCGGGCAGCACGGACCACTGGACGTTCGTGTCGAGCTGCTCGGTGTACCGCGACCACTCGTCCGCCGGTCAGACCGTGCAGTCGCCGACGTTGCCGCCGTTGGAGGACGACCCGGCGGCGCCGTTCGACGCGAACCGGTACGGGTCGGTGAAGGTGGCCAGCGAGCACGCCGTCCTCGACCAGCTCGAAGACCGGGCGTTCATCGTGCGGGCCGGGTTGATCACCGGCCCCGGTGATCCGAGCGACCGGTTCGGGTACTGGCCCGCGCGGATGTCGCAGGGCGGGCAGGTCGCGGTGCCGGACTCGCCGGACCAGGCGGCGTCGCACGTCGACGTGCGCGACCTGGCGGCGTGGATCGTGGACGCGGCGGAGAACCGGCTGGTGGGGACGTTCGACGGCACCGGGCCGTCGGAGCCGTTGAGCTTCTTCCTCGGCGAGATCGCGGGCGCGGTGGCGCCCCCCGGCACGCAGCTGGTGCGGGTGCCGCTGGAGGTGCTGGACCGGTTGAAGATCGCGCCGTGGGCGGGCCCGCGGTCGTTGCCGCTGTGGCTGACCGAGTCGCACATGGCGATGATGTTCCGCGACGCCAGGCCCGCGATGGCCGCCGGTCTGCGGGTGCGGCCCGTCGGCGAGACGGCGAAGGACGCGCTCGCGTACGAGTACGAGCTGGGGATCGACCGGGTGCGCCGGGCAGGCCTGACGCCCGACGAGGAGTACGAGCTGCTGTCAGCTCTCTGACCAGGAGGTTCGGCGCGGAGGAAGGCCTTCCGCGCCGAGCCCGGTCAGGAGATCCAGTCCGCGAACGAACGGCCGGAGATCTTCTCGTACGCCTCGATGTAGCTGGCGCGGGTGGTGGCGACGACCTCGTCCGGCAGCGCGGGCGGCGGCGTGTCGGACGCGCGGTCCCAGCCGGAGGCGGGCGAGGTCAGCCAGTCGCGGACGGGCTGCTTGTCGAACGACGGCTGCACGCGGCCCGGCTGGTAGGTGTCCGCGGGCCAGTAGCGGGACGAGTCCGGCGTCAGCACCTCGTCGCCGAGGACCAGGTTGCCGTCGCGGTCGTGGCCGAACTCGAACTTCGTGTCGGCCAGGATGATCCCGCGCTTGCGGGCGAAGTCGCGGCCCTCGCGGTACACGGCCAGCGTGGTGTCGCGGAGCTGGTTGGCCAGGTCGGGCCCGACCTCGGCGCTCACGGCCTCGAAGCTCACGTTCTCGTCGTGCGACCCCAGCTCGGCCTTCGTGGCGGGCGTGAAGATCGGCTCCGCCAGCTCGTCGGCCTCGACCAGGCCCGGCGGCAGCTCGACGCCGCAGACGGCACCGGTCGCCTGGTAGTCGGACAGGCCGGAGCCGGTCAGGTAACCGCGCGCCACGCACTCGACCTGCACCATCTCCAGACGCCTGACCAGCAGCGCCCGGCCGCGGACCTCGGCGGGGACGCGCGGGTCGTCGTAGGCCACGAGGTGGTTCGGGACCACGTCCGCGAGCTGCTCGAACCAGAACACGCTCATCGCGGTCAGCACCCGGCCCTTGTCCGGGATCTCGCTGGACAGCACGTGGTCGTACGCGGAGATGTGGTCGGTCGCGACGAGCAGCAGCAGCTCGTCGTCCACGGCGTACAGCCTGCGGACCTTGCCTACGGCGACCTGCGGGTAATCGGCGAGCTTGGGCACGCGGGTCAGCGTACTTCGCGCCCGGACCCCGGCCGTTCGGCCGGCGGTGGTGTCAATCACGCAGGCCAGCCCCGGTGCGACCCAGTTGTTCAGACCATTTCTTTACCCGATGGAAAGCATCCGCGCAGGTCACGGGCAGATTTCGGATTTCCCAGTTGGCGGGTCAGCCTCCAAAACGGTCTCGTGGACGGCTAGATTCCCCGGCATGCGCGCACCCGCCCTGCTCTTCGCAGCCCTGCTGCTGTCCGCCTGCGCCCCGGTGGACGAGCACACGAACCACACCTCCGGCCCCGCAGCCGTCGACGGCGTCCCCTGCACGAAGGACAACCTGACGACGCTGGCCAAGGGGAAGTTCACCTTCGGCACCGACCAGCCGGTCTACCCGCCGTGGTACCAGGACGACGACCCGACGAACGGCAAGGGCTTCGAGTCCGCCGTCGCGTACGCGGTCGCCCAGCAGCTCGGGTACGCCAAGGAGGACGTGGCGTGGGTGCGGGTGCCGTTCAACGCGGCCATCCAGCCCGGCGCGAAGACCTACGACGCGAACCTGACCGAGTTCTCGATCACCGAGGAGCGCAGGCAGGCGGTGGACTTCTCGGCGCCGTACTACACGGTCGCGCAGGCCGTCGTCGCGCTGAAGACCGCACCGGTGGCGGGGGCGAAGTCGCTGGCCGACGTCCGCAAGGCCAAGATCGGCGCCCAGGTCGGCACCACCAGCTTCACCGCCGCGAAGCGGTTGGCCGCCGAACAGGACATCGCCGTCTACAACACGAACGACGACGCCAAGGCCGCGTTGCGCGCCGGGCAGGTCGAGGCGATCGTGCTGGACCTGCCGACGGCGTTCTTCGTCACCAGCTCGGAGATGGAGGACGCGACGATCGTCGGCCAGATCCCCGCCGGTGACGGCAAGCCGGAGCTGTTCGGCATCGTGCTCGACAAGGGCAGCAAGCTGACCGGCTGCGTGTCCACGGCCGTGGAAGCGCTGCGGTCGCAGGGCAAGCTCACCGAGATCGAGAAGCAGTGGCTGACCACCGAGGGCAAGGCGCCCGAGCTCAAGTGACGAGCGACCTCCAGCGGGAACGCTTGGCCTACAAGCGTTCCCGCGCTCGGCGGTCCACAGCGGTCGCACTGCTGTCCACAGTGGCCTTCGCGGTGGCCGTCTGGTTCTCGCTGAGCCGCGCACCGGGCTGGCCGCGGGTCAAGCAGTCGTTCTTCAACCTCGGCACGGCGTGGCGGACGCTGCCCGCGATCCTGGACGGGCTGTGGCTCAACGTCCGCGTGCTCGTCGTCGCCGAGGTCGTGATCCTGGTGCTGGCGTTGGGGATCGCGGCGCTGCGGACGTTGCGCGGCCCGGTCTGGTTCCCGTTGCGGGCGCTCGCGACCGGGTACGTCGACCTGTTCCGCGGCCTGCCGCTGATCATCTGCCTCTACCTGGTCGGCTTCGGCCTGCCGGGGCTGCGGCTGTCCGGGATCCCGAACGACCCCGTGCTGCTCGGCGGCATCGCGCTCGTGCTGGTCTACTCCGCCTACGTGGCCGAGGTCTTCCGCGCGGGCATCGAGTCGATCCACCCGTCGCAGCTGGCCGCCGCCCGGTCGCTCGGGTTGAACCACCGCAGGACCATGCGGCTCGTCGTGCTGCCGCAGGCGGTCCGGCGCGTGCTCCCCGCGCTGCTGAACGACTTCGTGGCGCTGCAGAAGGACTGCGGCCTCATCTCCGTGCTCGGCGCGGTCGACGCCGTGCGGGCCGCGCAGATCGAATCGGCCGGGGCGTTCAACTTCACGCCGTACGTCGTGGCGGGGCTGCTGTTCGTGCTGCTGGCCGTGCCGTCCGGACGGCTGGCGGACTGGGTGTCGCGGCGCGCTGCGCGCAGGCAGGGGGCTTGATGTCCGATCCGGTCTTGAGCGTGCGCGGGATGGTGAAGCGGTACGGGGACACGACTGTCCTCGACGGCGTCGACCTGGACGTGCACGAGCACGAGGTCGTGGTGCTGATCGGGTCGTCGGGCTCCGGCAAGTCGACGCTGCTGCGCTGCGCGAACCTGCTGGAGGAGGTGGACGACGGGCAGGTCCTGCTCGACGGCGTGGACGTGTCCGACCCGCGCGTGGACGCCGACGTGGCGCGGCGGGCGATGGGGATCGTGTTCCAGGCGTTCAACCTGTTCCCGCACATGTCCGTGCTGGACAACGTGACGCTCGCGCCGCGGGTCGTGCACGGCGTGCCGCGGGCGGAGGCCGACGACCGGGCGCGCGACCTCCTGGCCCGCGTCGGACTGGCGGACAGGGCGGGCTCCTACCCGGACCGGCTGTCCGGCGGGCAGCAGCAGCGGGTCGCCATCGCACGGGCGTTGGCCTACGACCCGCGCCTGCTGCTGTTCGACGAGATCACCAGCGCGCTCGACCCGGAACTCGTCGGCGAGGTGCTGGCCCTCGTGCGCGAACTCGCGGGGCAGGGCCGCACGATCCTGATGGCCACGCACGAGATGGGCTTCGCGAAGCAGGTCGCCGACCGGATCTGCTTCCTCGACGGCGGGAAGCTGCTGGAGTCCGGTCCGCCCGAGCAGGTGCTGGGCGATCCGATCCACGAGCGGACGCGGCGATTCCTCGGCCGGATCATCGACGCGGGCCGCCTGTAGCCCGTTCGGGGGTTCTGGTTGCGACCATCCGCACCTATGGTGCACCTCGTGCTCCACCCGAAGAAGGCAGGAGGAGTCGCGCTCGGCAGCCTCGTGGCGCTGCTGGTCGCGGCCGCTTGCGGCACCCCCGACGCCGCCCCGAAACCGTCCCCGAGCATCCCGACCATCTCGGCCGTCACCACGTCGACGCAGGTCAGCTCCACCCCGGTGCCGTCGAACGACGCCATCACGGTGAGACCGCCCGCCGACCCCACCACCGAGGAGGCCCCGGTCGAGGTCACCACGGAGGCACCCGCACCCGTCCCGCCACCCCAGCCCGAACAGCCCGAACCACCTGCCCCGCCGCCACCCGCGGAGACGACCGACCCCGTCGAGGGCCCGTTCGTGCTCCAGGGCACGCCGTGCCCGCAGGTGGGCGCGATCGCGGTGAACCGGAGGCTGAAGCCGATGGTGTGCACGGCCGCGGACGGCGACGAACCTCGCTGGCAACCGCTCTAGGACCGGCATCATCGTCGGCATGGAGACCCTGTTCGACGACGTCGTCATCCGCCGCGCCACGACCGGCGAGGAGGAGACCGTCCTCGACCTGCTCGCCGAAGCGGCCGCGTGGCTGCACGGGCGGGGCATCGACCAGTGGCCGGCCCGGTTCCCCGCCGACCCGGTCCGACGGCAGATCGCGGCGGGCGAGGCGTACCTGGTCAGCCGCGCGGGGCAGCCGGTCGCCACGGTCACCGTCGCCGAGAGCGACCCGATGATCTGGGGCGTCGACAGCGAACCCGCCTACTACGTGGGCCGCCTGGCCGTTTCGCGCACGGCGACCGGCCTCCGCCTCGGCTACCGCGTGCTCGACTGGGTCGAGGCCAACGCCGCCCGCCGTGGCTGGCACCGCGTCCGCCTGGCCACGGCCAGCGACAACCCAGCCTTGCAGGGGTACTACGAACGGGTCGGCTTCCAGCACGTCGCCGACCCGCTGCACGCGCCTTGGCCGACGTGGCTGTACGAGCGGGAGGTCGGGGCATCAAGATCAACTCCTGTCGACCCGCACGAAGTTGTCGGACCTCCGCGCTAACGTAAAGTCAGGCTCTTGATACCTACGTGTGGGTGCGGTCGGGCAGTTCGGGGCGGTAGCCACCTGGCGCCAGCAATGCCAGGGAGATCAGGGCGTCGGGGTGCCTGAACCCGAACGTCATGCGGGTCGACAGTCGGATCTTGGTGTTGTCGACTCGATCAACGCGTTGGACAGTCCGTGCTCGGGGGTGGCGTGGATCGCGGCGAGTTCGGACCCGATGGTCCGGGCGAGCCTCACGAACTCCGGTATCCGGCACCGCCGTGCCCAGGACACCCACCGCGACAAGGCTTCCCTGCCCGCGTCGCCGCCGACGGCGAAGACGTGTCGGGGTCCTTCCTTGAGCCCGGTGGAGACGGAGATCGGTCTTGGCGATCCAGTCCAGCTCGTGCCCTCCTGCTGCCTGGGCACACCACCCATACATAGGTATCGAGAGCCAAAATCAGGGGTCCCCCGGGCGGGGACCCCTGATTGGTGTTCGGCAATCACGACCCTGTGGGTGATCGGCCGGCCGTGAGCAGGTCAGCGGGGTCAAGCCCAGGCGGTGACCTCGACCGGGTCGCCGACCGAAAGGGTGCCGTGGCGGAGGACCTTGGCCTTCATGCCGAAGGTGACGCCGCCGTCGGCGCGGCGGTAGCCGGCGAGGGTCTTGGTGGGCTCGTGGCCGGCCTTCAGGCCGGTGTCCTGGTCGACGGTCGGCACGACGCAGCGGACGCAGACGCGGGCGTAGCCGAAGGTGGCGGTGCCGATGGTGGCTTCGCGGACCAGGTCCTCGGTGTGGGGTTCGGGCCAGCCGCTCACGACCACGTTGGGGCGGAAGCGGTTCATCGGAACGGGGTCCGCGCCGGTCTGGAGGATGCGCTCGTTGAGGCCGTCCAGCGAGGACAACGAGGTCATCAGCAGCGCGTGGGCGTCGGCGAAGCCGACCCGGCCCTCGTCCTCCAGCTGCCGGTCGAGGTCCGGGGGCACGCGGACCAGGCGGCACGGTCGGCCGAGGGCCTCGGTGAACCACTCCGCGGCCTCGTCGCCCTGGTCGACGCCTTCGCCGTCCCACCAGTGGACCTTGACCGCGCGCCGGTCGCCGTCGTGGCGGGTCTTGTGCTCGTAGTCCTCCAGGCCCGGCGCAGTGACGAGCAGGCCCTCGTCGACCACGGTGGGCCGGATGACGGCCATCGCGGGCAGTTTGCGCTGGCTGATGAAGTGGCCGTCCACGGCGTCGACCAGCATGAAGTCGCGGTCGTGGAGCAGACCGGTGTCGACGACCGCGCTCGTGGTGAGCGCGGTCGCCGTGCACCCCTTGATCGGGTGGACGTACAGGCCGTGGACGACCGGACTCACAGGATGGGCTCCGGCACGTACCCGGCGGC
Organism: Umezawaea sp.; assembly: GCA_035559015.1. Lineage (GTDB taxonomy): Bacteria > Actinomycetota > Actinomycetes > Mycobacteriales > Pseudonocardiaceae > Umezawaea. The sequence goes on from DATMCA010000890.1 coordinate 11,688, forward strand.
GGTCGGGAACTTGGTGAGGACGTCCTCGACCTGGCCGACGACGGACTCGACCTGCTGGGCGGCCACACCGGTGAACGACAGCCGGTCGGCCAGCAGCGCGTCGAGCTGGGCGCGGTCGAGCGGCAGGCGGTCGTCGGCGGCGAGGCGGTCGAGGAGGTCGTTCTCGGCCCCCTGCTCGCGCATGGCGAGCGCCACGGCGACCGCGTTCTCCTTGATCACCTCGTGCGCCGTCTCGCGGCCGACACCGGCGCGGATGGCACCCATCAGGACCTTGGTCGTGGCGAGGAACGGCAGGTAGCGGTCCAGCTCCCGCGCGACCACGGCCGGGTAGGCGCCGAACTCGTCGAGCACCGTCAGCAGCGTCTCCAGCAGGCCGTCCAGCGCGAAGAAGGCGTCCGGCAGGGCGACCCGGCGGACGACCGAGCACGAGACGTCGCCCTCGTTCCACTGGTCGCCGGACAGCTCGCCGACCATCGACAGGTAGCCGCGGAGGATCACCGCGAAGCCGTTCACGCGCTCGCACGAGCGGGTGTTCATCTTGTGCGGCATGGCGCTGGAGCCGACCTGGCCGGGCTTGAAGCCCTCGGTGACCAGCTCGTGGCCCGCCATCAGCCTGATGGTCTTCGCCAGCGACGACGGGCCGGCGGCGAGCTGCACGAGGCTGGAGACGACGTCGAAGTCGAGCGAGCGCGGGTACACCTGGCCGACGCTGGTCAGGACCTTCTCGAAGCCGAGGTGGCCCGCGACCGTGCGCTCCAGCTCCACGAGCTTCGCCGGGTCGCCGCCGAGCAGGTCGAGCATGTCCTGCGCGGTGCCGACCGGGCCCTTGATGCCGCGCAGCGGGTACCGGGCGATCAGCTCGTCGAGCCTGGTGAACGCCACCAGGACCTCGTCGGCGGTGGTCGCGAAGCGCTTGCCGAGCGTCGTGGCCTGGGCGGCCACGTTGTGCGACCGGCCCGCGATGACCAGGTCCGTGTACTCCGTCGCCAGCCGCGCGAGGCGCGCGAGCACGGAGGCGGTGCGGCCCCGGACGTGCTCCAGCGACCGCAGCACCTGGAGCTGCTCGACGTTCTCGGTCAGGTCGCGGGAGGTCATGCCCTTGTGGACGTGCTCGTGGCCCGCGAGGGCGTTGAACTCCTCGATGCGCGCCTTCACGTCGTGGCGGGTGATCCGCTCGCGGGCGGCGATCGAGGCCAGGTCGACCTGCTCGACGACGCGCTCGTAGTCGGCGATCGCCCCCTCCGGCACGTCGATGCCGAGCGACGCCTGGGCGCGCAGCACGGCGAGCCAGAGCCTGCGCTCCAGCACGATCTTGTGCTCGGCGGACCACAGGGTCACCAGCTCGTTGGAGGCGTAGCGGCCTGCGAGGACGTTCGAGATCCGGGGCTTGCTCACGGGTCGAGCCTAGTCACTGCGGTAGGGTGATCATCTGGTTGGTGGCCAGCTCGGCCAGTTGGTCGAAGGTGAGCGGGACCCCGCTGTTGGCGTAGCCGGACGGGTCGGCGAAGTTCGCCCTGGACTCCATCCCCACCACCGAACCGTCCGTCCGGTAGTGGTAGACGGTCCGGGAGCCCGAGTAGAAGCCGGCGCTGCCCGACTTGCTCCCGGCGACCTCCAAGGCGACCACCATCGAGCCGTCCGGTCTCATGGTCGCGTTGCACGTGGTGTCGTTCGCCTTGCGCGACGAGCAGAGCTTGT
>DATMCA010000891.1:0-2167 GCA_035559015.1 Umezawaea sp.
GTCGTTGACCGCGAACGGCCGCAGGTCGACGTGCCGCGGCACCAGCTTGTCGTCCACCTTGGTCGGCACCGTCGAGAGCTGCACCACCGGCTGGGCGACCCACGCGCGCGGGTCGTCGCGGATCGCCCGGCGCGCCGAGGCGAGCTGGCGCGCACTGGCGTTGGGGCCGAACAGGATGCCGTAGCCACCCGAGCCCTCCACCGGCTTGAGCACCAGCTCCTCCAGCTGGGCCAGCACGTGGTCCTTCTCGTCGGGCAGCCAGCACCGGAACGTGTCGACGTTGGGCAGCAGCGGCTTCTCGCCGAGGTAGTAGGAGATCATCTCCGGGACGTAGGTGTAGACGAGCTTGTCGTCGCCCACGCCGTTGCCCACCGCGTTCGCGATCACGACCTGGCCCGCACGGGCCGCGTTGAGCACGCCCGCCACGCCCAGCACCGAGCGGGGGTTGAACTGCAGCGGGTCGAGGAACTCGTCGTCGATCCGCCGGTAGATGACGTCCACCTGCTGCTCGCCGACCGTGGTGCGCATGTAGACGGCGTTGTCGCGGCAGAAGAGGTCGCGGCCCTCCACGAGCTCGACGCCCATCTGCCGGGCGAGCAGCGAGTGCTCGAAGTACGCGGAGTTGTAGACGCCGGGGGTGAGCACCACGACCGTCGGGTCGGCCACGTTGGGCGCCGCCGCCGCGCGCAGGGCCCGCAGGAGGTGCACCGAGTAGTCGCCGACCGCGCGCACCCGCTGGCGGGTGAAGAGGTCGGGGAACACGCGGGCCATCGTGCGGCGGTTCTCCATCACGTAGGACACCCCGGACGGGTTGCGCAGGTTGTCCTCCAGCACCCGGAAGGTGCCCTCCTCGTCGCGGACGACGTCGATGCCCGCGACGTGGATGCGCACGCCGTTGGGCGGGTTCAGCCCGGCCGCGGCGCGGTGGAAGTGCTCGCAGCTCGTGATCAGCCGCCGGGGCAGCACGCCGTCGCGGACGATCTCCGCGTCGCCGTAGATGTCGGCGAGGAACGCCTCCAGCGCCCGCACGCGCTGCACGATCCCGCGCTGCAGCTTGCTCCACTCGGCGGCGGCGATCACGCGGGGCACGATGTCCAGCGGGATCGGCCGCTCCTGGCCGGAGAGGGAGAACGTGATGCCCCGGTCGAGGTAGGCGCGGTCGAGCGCATCGGCGCGCACGGCGAGGTCGGTGGGGGCGGTCGGCGCGATGGCGCTGTGCAGGGCCCGGTAGGCCGAGCGCACGCGCCCGTCGCGGTGGAACATCTCGTCGAACGCCCCGGCGTGCGGCCGGTCGGGTTCGAGGTAGCCGTCGAAGAGGTCCGAACCCCCCGGCTCGGTGTGGTCCTCGTGATCCACGGCTCGAACCACGCGTCCTCCTCACGCTGCGCCACCCCGACGGCGGTCATCCTCGCGCAGCGCAACGCCCCGCGACCAGCGGGACTTGTGACGAGAGCGTTAACCCGGGTGTCCGTGAAGCCCCGTCGAGCGGTTCTGTAGCATGGACGATCGAGCGCCCGGCGTGCTCGCACCATCCCCGCCGCCGGAGCATCCCGACACCGGTGGCAGGAAAGAGACCGAGGCAGACGCGTGGCCAACATCAAGTCCCAGATCAAGCGGGTCAAGACCAACGAGAAGCGGCGCCAGCGCAACAAGTCCGTGCGCTCGGAGGTCCGCACCGCGGTGCGGAAGTTCCGCGAGGCCATCGAGGCGGGCAACAGCGAGGAGGCCGCTGAGCTGCAGCGTGCCGCCTCGCGGGCCCTCGACAAGGCGGCCAGCAAGGGTGTGATCCACAAGAACCAGGCCGCCAACCGCAAGTCGGCCATCTCTCAGAAGCTGAACTCGCTGGCCGCCTGACGGCGTCCGCACCAGCAACACCACCGCGCCGGTCCGCTGTGAGCGCCGGCGCGGTTTCGTGTGTCCCGGGAAAGGGGAAGGCGCACGCGCTGGGGTCCAGCAGCGTGCGCCGAGGTGAGAAGAGCCGATGCGACGCCGTCAGGCGCCGACCCGAGACGGTCAGGCGTCCCGCAGGCGGCGGTTGAATCCCCTGTCGTTCAACCGGACCATCTGCCGCCCCGTGGTGCCGCCGGAACCGCCGGCCTCGCCGCGTGCGTGCCGCCCGGAGCCCGTGTCGTTGCCGGTACCGCTCCGGCCGGTGCGGCCGCTCGGC
>DATMCA010000892.1:0-9502 GCA_035559015.1 Umezawaea sp.
TCGAGGCGGCCAAGCTCGCGCTCGCGCTGTGGGGCGCGCACGTGCTGGTGACCAAGCGGGCGCTGCTCAACCAGTACCGGCACCTGCTGGTGCCGGTGGTGCCGGTCGGTCTCGGGATCTTCACGCTGGTGATGCTCCAGCCCGACCTCGGCGGCACGATCACGCTCGGCGTGGTGCTGCTGAGCCTGCTCTGGTTCGTCGGCGCCCCGATGCGGGTCTTCGGCGTGCTGCTGCTCGGCGCGGTCGGCGGCGCCATCGTGCTCGGCATCGGCGCGACCTACCGGCTCAAGCGGCTGGTGTCGTTCCTCGACCCCGAGGCCGACCCGCTGGGCGCCGGTCTCCAGGCGCAGCAGGCGGAGTACGCGCTCGCCGAGGGCGGCCTGTTCGGCAAGGGCCTCGGCCAGGCCAGTTCCAAGTGGGACTACCTGCCCAACGTGCACAGCGACTTCATCTTCGCGGTGATCGGCGAGGAACTGGGCTTCCTCGGCTGCGCGATGGTCCTCGGCCTGTTCGCCATGCTCGCCGTGGTGGGGCTGCGGATCGCCGCCCGCAACACCGACCCGTGGATCCGGATGGTGGCCGCGACGCTGACCGTGTGGCTGGTCGCGCAGGCCGCGATCAACATCGGCTACGTCGTCCGGCTCCTGCCGGTCACCGGCATCACGCTCCCGATGATCTCCTCCGGCGGCACGTCCGTGGTGACCACCATGGTCGTGTTCGGCCTGCTGGCGAGCTGCGCGCGGCACGAGGCGGAAGCGGTGTCCGCGTTGCGGCACATCGGTCCCGGCCGCGTCGGCGGCGTGCTGCGGCTGCCCGCGCCGGAGGCCTACAAGCCACCGCCCAAGCGCAAGCCGGTGCGGCCGTCGCCGCCGCCGCGCGCGCCGGGCAGGCGGGCCGCCGCACCCCAGCCGCCGGAGGAACGGCGGATGGCCGGGCGGTCCGCGCCACCGTCGGAGTACCGTCGCCGCGAATCGCGCAAGGCGACCCAGGACAGATCTGCCCGCAACCGGCGAACCGGTCGTGACGGGCGCTAGTCGCACAACTCGTGCAGTCGATCTAGGAGGAAACGCGTGACGGGGCAGGACCGGGTTCCCCAACGGGGCGGACCGTGCGTGGTGGTCGCCGGAGGCGGCACCGCGGGGCACATCGAGCCCGCACTGGCCCTGGCCGACGCGGTCATGAGGATGCGGCCGGACGCGCGGGTCATCGCGCTCGGCACCGAACGCGGCCTGGAGACGAAGCTGGTGCCCGCCAGGGGTTACCAGCTCGAACTCATCCCGCCGGTGCCGCTGCCGCGCAAGCCGACGGCCGACCTGCTGAAGCTGCCGCTGAAGGTCCGCGACTCGGTGCGGCAGACCAGGGAGATCCTGGAGCGCTACCACGCGGACGTCGTGGTCGGCTTCGGCGGTTACGTGGCGCTGCCCGCGTACCTCGCCGCTCGCGGCCGGGTGCCGATCGTCGTGCACGAGGCGAACGCGAAGGCGGGGCTGGCGAACAAGGTCGGCGCGAAGTTCGCCGAGCGCGTCGCCGCGGCCGTCCCGGACTCGGGGCTGGCGGAGGCCGAGATCATCGGCATCCCGCTGCGGCAGTCGATCACCGGGCTGAACCGGATGGCGTTGCGGGCGCAGGCGCGCCAGTACTTCGGGCTGCACCCGCACGCCCCGACGCTGCTGGTGTTCGGCGGTTCGCAGGGCGCGCAGTCGCTCAACAAGGCCGTGTCCGGTGCGGCGTCGGCGTTCGCCTCGGCGGGCATCGGCGTGCTGCACGCGCATGGTCCGAAGAACACCCTCGCGGTGCAGGCGATGGCGGGCGCTCCGGCGTACGTCCCGGTGCCGTACCTGGAGCGGATGGACCTCGCCTACGCCGCGGCCGACGCGGTGCTGTGCCGCTCCGGCGCGATGACCGTGGCCGAGGTCTCCGCGGTCGGGCTGCCCGCGGTGTTCGTGCCGCTGCCGATCGGCAACGGCGAGCAGGCGCTCAACGCGGGTCCCGTGGTGGCGGCGGGCGGCGGCATGATGATCATGGACGCCGACCTGACGCCCGAGCGGGTCGCCCGCGAGATCGTGCCGCTGATGGCCGACCGGGCCAGGCTCGCCGCGATGAGCGCGGCCACGCTGGGCACCGGTCGACGCGAGGCCGACGAGGTCCTCGCCAGGATGGTCTTCGAGGTGATCAAGAAGTGAGCACGCTGGAGCGGGTGCACCTGGTCGGCATCGGCGGGGCGGGGATGAGCGGCATCGCCCGCATCCTGCTCGCCCGCGGCGGCCAGGTGTCCGGGACCGACGCCAAGGACTCGCGCACGGTGCTCGCGCTGCGCGCGCAGGGCGCGCTGGTCGCGGTCGGCCACGAGGCCAAGAACCTGGACCAGCTCGACGGCGGCCCGACGGTCGTCGTGGTGTCCACGGCGATCCGCGAGGACAACCCCGAGCTGGTCGAGGCCCGCGAGCGCGGCATCACCGTGCTGCGCCGGGCCGAGGCGCTGGCCGCGCTCATGCTCGACCACCGCGTCGCCTGCGTCGCGGGCACGCACGGCAAGACGTCGACCACGTCGATGCTCACGGTCGCGCTCCAGCACTGCCGGGTCGACCCGTCGTTCGCGATCGGCGGCGACCTCAACGAGTCCGGCGCCAACGCCCACCAGGGCACCGGCGGCGTGTTCGTGGCCGAGGCCGACGAGAGCGACGGCTCCTTCCTGTACTTCTCGCCGTCGGTGGCGGTCGTGACGAACGTCGAGGCGGACCACCTCGACCACCACGGCACCGTCGAGGCGTACGTGGCCGTGTTCGACTCGTTCCTGGAGCGCATCGAGCCCGACGGCGTGCTGATCACGTGCGTGGACGACCCCGGCGCCGCGGCGCTGGCCGAACGCGCGGGCAAGCTCGGCATCCGGGTCCGCCCGTACGGCCGCACCGCGTCCGGCAAGGGCTCCGCGCGGCTCACCGACTTCCGCCCGCACGGTGGGGGCGGGCTGGCGACCGTGGAGCTGGACGGCGACGTCGTCGAGGTCCAGGTGGCCGTCCCCGGTGAGCACATGGCCGGCAACGCCCTGGCGGCGCTGCTCGCGGGCCTGGAGCTGGGCGCGGACCGCGACGGCCTCCTGGAGGGGCTGGCGGCGTTCGGCGGCGTCCGGCGGCGGTTCGAGTTCAAGGGCCGCGAAGCGGGCGTGCGCGTCTACGACGACTACGCCCACCACCCGACCGAGGTGGCCGCGCAGCTCACGGCGGCCCGCCCGATCGCGGGCGAGGGCAAGCTCGTCGTCGTGTTCCAGCCGCACCTGTACTCGCGCACCCGCACGTTCGCGACCGAGTTCGGGGCCGCGCTCGGCCTGGCCGACGAGGTCGTGGTGCTGGACGTCTACGGCGCCCGCGAGGACCCGGAGCCCGGCGTGACCGGCGCGCTGGTCACCGAGGCCGTGCCGCTGGCGCCGGAGAAGGTCCACTACGAGCCGTCGTTCGACCGCGTGCCCGCGCTGGTGTCCAGCCTGGTCACCGAGGGCGACCTCGTCGTGACGATGGGTGCGGGCGACGTCACCATGCTGGGCCCGGAGATCGTCAGCGAGCTGGGGCAGCGGGCATGAGCACGCCGGTCCGCCGTCGGCCACCCCGCACCGGGACGACGTCGGCCGCGGACCGGGCTCGCTCGCGTCGGGCTCGGCGGACGCCGGGCCGGGTGACCCGCCGGACCGTGGTGAGGCGGCGAGTTGTCGCCCTCCTGGTCCTGTTCGGCGTCGTCGGACTGGTCGTCGGCGTGTTCTTCACCCCGATGCTGGGCGTGGACGAGGTCGACGTCCGCGGCGCGAAGGAGTTGACGGTCGAGCAGGTCAGGGCGAAGGCGGCCATCAAACCGGGCTCGCCGCTGGTCCGCGTCGACGTCCACGGCATCGCCGACCGCGTGCGCCAGCTGTCGCGCGTCGAGTCGGTGGAGGTGGCCCGCAGCCTGCCCGGCACGATCCGCCTGACCATCGTGGAGCGCTCGCCGGTCGCGTTCGTGAAGGCCGACGACGGCATCCACCTCGTCGACGGCACGGCGAAGGACTACGCGACGGTGGCGCTGCCGCCGATCGGCCTGCCCGAATTGCTGCTGCCGGTCGAGGCCGCGCCCGCGGTGAAATCCGCGGTCGGGATCCTGACCCAATTGCCGGAAAAGCTGCGGGCCGAGGTGCTCACCATGTCGGCGCAAACCGGCGCCGACGTGAAGCTCGCCCTCTCGGGCGGCCGCGAGGTGCGGTGGGGCAACCTCAACGACACCCCGCGCAAGGCAGCCGTGCTCGAAGTGCTGCTGACCAGGGACGGGAGCGTCTTCGACGTGTCCAGTCCCGAGCTGCCGACGGTGTCCTGACCGGTTCCGGAAAATCCGTCGTGAATCGGCGGGTCGACATTGATACTTCGGGCATGGAAATCACCGATCCGAGGATCGACCCGCCCTTCGCGGGCCCCGAGCGCGACCAGCTGAACGGTTTTCTCGACTACCTCCGTACCACGATCGGGTACAAATGCCGAGGACTTTCCGACGAGCAGGCGGCGCGCTCGACGCTGCCCTCGCCACTGCTCACGGCGGCCGGAATCGTGAAGCACCTGAGGTGGGTGGAGGCGTACTGGTTCGAAACGGTGCTCGTCGGCAAGCCCGACAACGCGCCCTACACCGACTCCGATCCGGACGCGGACTGGCGCGTCGAGACGGGCGAGACGATCTCCGGATTGCTGAACGACTACGCTGCGCAGTGCGAAGTGAGTCGCGGGATCGTCGCGGACCTGGACCTCGACCACGAGGTTCCGTTCCGGGACAAAGGCACTGTTTCCGTGCGCTGGGTGTTGATCCACATGGTCGAGGAGACCGGTCGGCACGCGGGGCACCTGGACGTCGTGCGCGAGCTGCTGGACGGTCTGACCGGCGAGTAGTGGTAGCGCACAGTGCTGATAGGTGTCGCGGCCTACGGCGTGGCCGCTGGACTGAGGCACCACTGGTGCATACCGTCCAGCAACAACATACGGGGTTGACATAACTCTGGACCTCTGGTTGAGGTCGAGGGTTTCAATCCGGGTGGAGGTCCTTCCGGGCTGACCCGGCGACCACCATCCAGCGCATGGGCACGAACACGATCAGGAAGGCGGATCCGATGACGCCCCCGCACAACTACCTCGCGGTGATAAAGGTCGTCGGTATCGGTGGAGGCGGCGTGAACGCCGTCAACCGCATGATCGAGGTCGGGCTCAAGGGCGTCGAGTTCATCGCGGTCAACACCGATGCACAGGCACTGCTGATGTCCGACGCCGACGTCAAGCTGGACATCGGCCGCGAGCTGACCCGCGGACTCGGCGCCGGGGCGAACCCCGACGTCGGCCACAAGGCCGCGGAAGACCACCGCGAAGAGATCGAAGAAGTCCTCAAGGGCGCCGACATGGTGTTCGTGACCGCCGGTGAAGGTGGCGGCACGGGTACCGGTGGCGCGCCCGTCATCGCGGCCATGGCGCGCAAGCAGGGCGCCCTGACGATCGGTGTCGTCACCCGGCCGTTCTCCTTCGAGGGGAAGCGGCGCGCGAAGCAGGCTGAGGAAGGCATCCAGCAGCTCCGCAACGAGTGCGACACGCTGATCGTCATCCCGAACGACCGACTCCTCCAGCTGGGCGACATCGGCGTCAGCCTGATGGACGCCTTCCGCTCCGCGGACGAGGTCCTGCTGTCCGGTGTCCAGGGCATCACCGACCTGATCACGACCCCCGGTCTGATCAACCTCGACTTCGCCGACGTGAAGAGCGTCATGTCCGGAGCCGGTAGCGCCCTCATGGGCATCGGCTCCGCACGTGGGGAGGGCCGAGCGGTCACCGCCGCGCAGAAGGCGATCAACTCGCCCCTGCTGGAGGCGAGCATGGAAGGCGCCCACGGCGTCCTCCTGTCGATCGCGGGCGGCTCGGACCTCGGCCTGTTCGAGATCAACGAGTCGGCGTCACTGGTGCAGGAAGCCGCCCACCCGGACGCCAACATCATCTTCGGAACGGTCATCGACGACTCGCTCGGCGACGAGGTCCGGGTCACGGTGATCGCGGCCGGCTTCGACAGCGGCGGCCCCACGCACAAGAAGCTCGAACCGCAGGTCCTCAGCTCCCCGCAACGGGGAACGGTGGTCACCGGCCAATCGGGCCAACTGAGCCAGCAGCCGCCACCCGCGACACAACAGCAACCACCGGTGGAACAGGCCCCTCCGCCCATCCAACAACGCCCGGCCTCGGTACCCCAGCAGGCACAGCCGGTCCAGAACACCGGGGCGTTCCAAACGCCCCAGCCGACCATGCCGAGGACCTTCACCCAGAGCAACCTGCCGAACCAGCACGGCACCGGCTCCTCACTACCGAGCCGCCCCCTGCCGGTCACGGACGACCCGGACGACGAAGTAGACGTCCCCCCGTTCATGCGCCGGTAGCAGCCAGCACACAAAGGCCCCTCGCGGAAACGCGGGGGGCCTTTCGCTTGCTCTTCTTTTGCCCTGCTCAGAGCAGTCGACTGCCACCAGCAGCGCCTGATGCCGCCTGCCCACCTAGTGCCACCCACCCGGCCAAAGGCCGATTTTACTTGGGGTTTTGGCGCTGAAATCAGTCGGGCGGCAAGCTCTACATCTGCCGTTTTGGCCCGACTAGCGCCAAAAAGAGGGGCCCCAAGTCAAATCGGCCGCCCCCATCACCACCCCCAGCACGTGGAAAGCTGTACCCGTGCGCATCCGTCGAGTCCTCACCACCCGCGAAGGCGGCGTCTCCCACCCCCCGTACGACTCCTTCAACCTCGGCGACCACGTAGGCGACGACCCCACCGCCGTCCAGTCCAACCGCAAACGCCTGGCCGACGGCATCGGCCTCGACCCCAGCCGCCTGGTCTGGATGGAACAGGTCCACGGCCGCACCGTCACCACGGTCACCGGCCCCCTGGACACCCCAGCGGAGGCCACCGACGCCCTGGTCACAGCCGAACCCGGCCTGGCCCTGGTGGTCCTCACCGCAGACTGCGTCCCCGTCCTCCTGGGCGACCCCGTCTCCGGCGTCATCAGCGCAGTCCACGCCGGCCGAGTAGGCGCCCGAGTAGGCGTGGTCCCAGCCGCCGTCAGAGCCATGACCGCCCAAGGCGCCAAGGTCGAGAACATCGAGGTCCTCCTCGGCCCCGCCGTCTGCGGCAAGTGCTACGAGGTCCCGGCCCAGATGATGGCCGACGTCGACAAGCACCTCCCCGGCAGCGCCTCCAAGTCCCGAGCCGCCAAACCCGCCCTGGACCTCCGCGCCGGCCTCTGGGCCCAGCTGGCCGACCTCGGCGTGGGCAAGCTCGGCATGGACCCCCGGTGCACCTTCGAGGAGCGCACCCTCTTCAGCCACCGCCGCGAGCCCGGCACCGGCCGCCTGGGAGGGGTGATCTGGGTTGACCCGTCGTGACGACCTCGAAGCCAACCTCACCGACGTCCGAGCCCGCATCGAGGCCGCCTGCCGGGCCGCAGGACGGTCACCGGCGGAAGTGGACCTCCTGGCGGTCACGAAGACCTTCCCCGCCTCCGACGTGGCCCTGCTGAGCGAACTGGGCCTTTCCGCCTTCGCCGAGAACCGCGACCAGGAGGCCTCGGCCAAGGTCGTCGAGTTCGCCGGACTGCGCCCCGACGCGGAACCCACCTGGCACATGGTCGGCAACGTCCAGCGCAACAAGGCCAAGTCCGTCGTCTCCTGGGCCGACCGCGTCGACACCCTCGACTCCGTCCGCCTGGCCGACGCCCTCGCCAAGGCGGCGGCCCAGCGGGGCCGTCCCCTGGACGTCCTGATCCAGGTCAGCATCGACGGCGACCCCAACAGGGGAGGCTGTCCGCTCCAGGAGGTCCGGTCCCTGGCTGATCATGTAGCTGGATCGGGTGAACTTTTCCTGCGGGGTGTGATGGCCGTCGCACCGATCGAAATGAACCCGGCACGCGCGTTTTCCGTGCTCGCGGAGGAGGTATCCCGCTTGTGCCGTGATCATCCGGCTGCGACTGTTGTCTCAGCGGGGATGAGCGGGGACCTGGAAGATGCGATCGCGCACGGAAGTACCTGCGTGCGTGTCGGAACGGCGCTGCTGGGAGGCCGAAGGCTAGCCTCGCCGTAACTGTATGGAACCTCAGGGGTGGCCGCACCGTCCTTGGTGGTGGGAATCGCGGAGGAAGGGTCCCCTGGCAATGAGTGGATTTCACAAGCTGAAGGCCTACTTCGGGATGGTTCCCGCCGAGTACGCGGACGACCCTGGGGCGTACGAGGACGAGCGCGGCCGCTACCAAGCCGACTACCGGTCCGAGTACGGCGCCGAGGCCGAGGAGTACGACCCGTACCCTGAGCGTGGAGGGCGTCGTCGCGTGTTCAGCGGGACGAGGTCGGAGTACCGGTCGGAGCTCGACGAGTCCGACGACTTCGAGCCGGAGGCCCGGTCGCGGACCACTCGCCGCAGCTGGAACACCGACGCACCCGTCCACGGTGCACTGGCTGTCGAGCCGGTGCGCGAGCCGATCAGCAGGCCCAGGCCTGCGGCAGAGCAGACGGGCCACCCCTTGGGGCGCATCACGACGTTGAATCCGCGCAGCTACAACGAGGCGCGGACCATCGGCGAGCAGTACCGCGACGGCACCCCGGTGATCATGAACCTCACCGAGATGGACGACGCGGACGCGAAGCGGCTCGTCGACTTCGCGGCCGGGCTGGCCTTCGCTCTGCGGGGCTCGATCGACAAGGTCACGAACAAGGTGTTCCTTCTCTCACCACCTAACATCGACGTCACCGCGGAGGACCGCAGGCGTCTTGCCGAGGGTGGGTTCGGAAGTCTCACCTGAGTGGTGGCACAGTTGAGGGGTGGATGTCCTCCTGTTCGTGCTGTACTACCTGCTGTTCTCGTTCTGGCTGCTGCTCACGGCGCGTGTCGTGGTCGAGCTCGTCCGGTCGTTCGCCAGGGAGTGGCGTCCGGCTGGAGGGGTCGCGGTAGCCCTGGAGACCGTGTACACAGTGACCGATCCACCGATCCGCTTGTTCCGCCGGGTCATACCGACGGTGCGGATCGGGGGCATCGGGCTGGACTTGTCCATTATTGTGCTGTTGCTGCTCGTTATCATTCTGATGCGAACGGCAGATCCCAGGTGACGGGGACCAGGGATGCCAACAGCCCAGGAGTGCGTGAGGTGATCTGATGCCGTTGACCCCCGCTGACGTGCACAATGTTGCATTCAGCAAGCCACCGATTGGCAAGCGGGGCTACAACGAGGACGAGGTGGACGCGTTCCTCGACCTGGTTGAGGGCGAGCTCGCCCGCCTGATCGAGGAGAACAACGAGCTGCGTCAGCAGGTCGAACAGCTCGACCAGCAGGTCGAGACTGCGCGAGCCGACCTCGATGACGCCCGTGCCAAGGTCTCGGCCGGTCCCGTCGGCCCCAGCCGTGTCGTGGAGGAGCCCCGTCGCCTTGCGCCGGTGCCGCCGCCCTCGGTCATGGAGCAGACCTCCCCTGGTGGCGGTGGTGACC
>DATMCA010000893.1:0-14057 GCA_035559015.1 Umezawaea sp.
CAGCGCCACCAGGCCGACGCCCAGCGCGGCCAGCACGCGCGTCGAGCCCCACCCGTGCTCCGGCTGCGAGATCACCGCCCAGACCAGGGAGGTCATGGCGATCGTGGACAGCACCGAGCCGAGCACGTCCGGCGTGCGGACGGTCGGGTCCTTCGACTCCGGCACCAGCAGCACGACCGCGACGACGGCGAGCGCGGCCACCGGCACGTTGACCAGGAACACCGAGCCCCACCAGAAGTGGTCGATCAGGAAGCCGCCGATGACCGGGCCGCCCGCCAGGCCGATCGACGAGACCGCGGCCCAGACGGCGATCGCCCTCGGCCGCTCGCGCTCGTCGAAGAGCTGCACGAGCACGGCGAGCGTGCCGGGCATGAGGAACGCGGCGCCCAGTCCCATGAACGCCCGCGCGCCGATGAGCGCCTCCGGCGTGCCCGCGTAGGCGGCGACCGCGGACCCGACGCCGAACACCGCCAGCCCCGCGACCAGTGCGCGCTTGCGGCCGAACCGGTCGGACAGCGCGCCCGACGTGAGCAGGAGGCCGGCGAGCACGAGCGAGTAGGCGTTGATCATCCACTGGATGTCGGCGGTGCCGGCCCCGAGCCCGGTCGAGATGGACGGGATGGCGACGTTCAGCACGGTGTTGTCCAGCACCACGACCATCACCGACAGGCAGAGCACCCCGAGCACCAGCCAGCGCTGCGGATGAGCGCGAGTTTCCACGTTCTCCCCCTTACGTTGTACGACTGTCGTACACCGTACGAGAACGCTGGACGTCGACCAACGGGTTTTGCGGAGAGAGGAATCCGGGGCATGAAAAAGCGACCCGCTCAACCAGCCTGGGGGTCACTGGGAGCGGGCCGCCAGGGACAAGCTTAGACAACAACCGGCCCTCGTGCCCAGTTGCCCCACCGATTCGAGACATTGAACCTTCGGGGTGCTGGACCACCGCCCGTGTTCACTCCTCAAACAAACGAGTGAATTCCCCCATCAGCAGTACTCCCCGAGGCCCCCACGACCGATGCACCTAGCAGGGGGAAGCGTCGCTACGCAGCGGATTCACGCGCTCTCACCCCGTTATCCCCGGAAGCCCGAGCACCCTCCGTTAGGAGCGCACATGGCTGAACCACAGGGCTGGATCGACTGCCACGACCCCTTCGGGAGAGACCGGTCGATGACCGTGCTGGTCGAGAACGACCGAGTTCTGCTGGTCGCGCCACCGGGGGAATCGGCTGTGATGTCCGCCACCCAAACCCGGAGGCTGCACCAACTGCTCGAACTGGCCGCGGCCAGTTCGACGGCCCCCGAGCAGAGGTGACGCACGGTGGAAGAGGCTTTGCGCAAAGCCGTTCTGCAACGGCTGGCGCTGCTCGACAAGGTGGCTGAACAGGGCGAAGCGGAGTCGCTCGTCCCGTTGGCCCGCTCCGAGATCCACCGGCTCGCGGACGGGTGGCGGCTGCTGCTGACCGTGCACCAGCCCGACGAGGACAGCCGGTGCCGCGCGTGTCCGGGCTGGCTGCGCCGCCGCAGGTGGCCGTGCCAGATCTGGACCATGGCGCACCAGCACCTCATCGGCGAGGGGGTAGCTCACCGCGACCGCCGGAAGCCACTGCGGAACCCGTTCACCCGATCGGGGATGGGTGAGGGTGCGGCGGCCGAGCCCGCGTTCCCCACGACCGAGTACGACGACGTGGAGTTCACCGGGGCCGAGCACGACAGCGCGGAATTCGGCGGCGCGCCACCTGAGTCGTCGTCGGAGCGCACCACCGAACTCCCGGTCGTCTCCGCCGCCGAACCCGGCGTCCACCGCGCCCCCGTGGTGAGCAGGCCGCGCCACGCCCTACCGGATTGACCGGATCGCCCGGAGCGCACGATCCCTCTAGGGCAGGATGACCCCGAGCGGGGCCACGACACCCGCACATCGGGAGGGACGCGTGCACGACGGCAGTGGGCGCATCGTGGTGCAAGGCCTGACCAAGCAGTTCGGTCCGGTCACCGCGGTGCAGAACCTGAGCTTCACGGTCGAACCGGGATCGGTGACCGGCTTCCTCGGCCCGAACGGTGCGGGCAAGACGACGACGCTGCGGATGCTGCTCGGCCTCGTCACCCCGACCGCGGGGTCGAGCTTCATCAACGGGCGGCCGTTCCACCAGCTCGGCAACCCGGCACGGGTGGTCGGCGCGGTGCTGGAGGCGCAGGGGTTCCACCCCAAGCGCACCGCCCGCAACCACCTGCGGGTGTACGCGGCGGCCATCGGCGTGCCCGACCAGGCCGCCGACCACGTGCTGGACCTGGTCGGCCTCGGCGCGGCGGCCGGGCGCAAGGCGGGTGGCTTCTCGCTGGGCATGAAGCAGCGGCTCGCGCTGGCGACCGCGCTGCTCGGCGACCCGCAGGTGCTGGTGCTGGACGAGCCCGCGAACGGCCTCGACCCCGAGGGCATCGCGTGGCTGCGGACGTTCCTGCAGAGCTACGCGCGCGCCGGACGCACGGTGCTGATCTCCAGCCACCTGCTGGCGGAGATCGAGCAGACCGTCGACCAGGTGGTGATCGTCAGCCGCGGTCAGACCATGTACTACGGCAGCCTCGACCAGCTCCGCGGGTCGCAGCGCAGCCGTGTGCTGGTGCAGCCGTCGGACGCGAGCGCGCTCGTCGCGGCGCTCCAGGCCGAGGGCGTGACCGGGATCGAGCAGGTGCCGGACGGCAGGCTCGCGGTGAGCGGCATGGACGCCAAGCAGGTCGCGGACGCCGCGCTCAAGGCCGGGGTGTCGGTCTACGGCATCCAGGAGGAGCGGGTCGACCTGGAGCAGCTGTTCTTCCAGCTGACCAACGGCCAGTACACCGCCGCCGGACCGAACCCGTTCGCCGGACCGCAGGGGATGCCGGGCGTGCCCGGTGTGCCCGGTGTGCCCGGTGTGCCCGGTCCGCAGCAGAGCGGCTACTACGCGGCGCCGACGCCGTCGGGCCAGTTCCCGCAGCAGGGCTACCCGCCCCAGCAGTACCAGCAGCCGCAGTTCCCGCCGCCGGACTACCAGCAGCAGCAGTACCAGCAGCAGTTCCAGCAGCCGCCGCAGGACTACCAACAGCAACAACCCCCGCCGGGGCAGCAGCCGGGTCAGGGTGGATACGGGGGCGGCAACTGATGTTGATGAACCTGGTCAAGGCCGAGTTCCGCAAGACCACCACGACCGGCCTGTGGTGGGGGATCATGATCCCGACGGTGCTCATCGCGCTCGGCTGGGCGCTGGGCACCGGCGCCATCGGCAAGAGCCTCATGGACGTGCTCAACAGCTCCGACACCCGCGACCTCGCCGAGGTGCTGGGCATCGACTCGTCGCAGTGGCAGGTCTCGGTGTTCGGGATGGCGCGCAGCATCAACATCGCCACCGTGTTCCCGATGATCTTCGGGGGCCTGGCGATCTCCAACGAGATCAGCCGCCGCACGATCACCACCACGTTCCTCACCGCGCCCAACCGGGTCGCCGCGCTGACCGCCAAGCTGCTCGTCTACCTGGCGTGGGGCGCGATCTTCGGCGTCGCCATCGTCGCGGCCGTCAGCGTCGGCATCGTGTTCACTTCGGACTCGGCCTCGCTGCCGGACGCCACCGGGTGGATCGCGATGGCCGGTGTCGGCATCCTGTCGTCGATCCTGATGACCATGTTCGGCGTCGGTGTCGGCGCGCTGATGACCAGCCCGATCGCCACGACCATCGTGCTGATCCTCTACATGCTCATCCTGGAGAACGGCATCCAGCTCGTGCTGGCCGCGCAGGGCGTCCCGTCGATCATCGGGTTCCTGCCGAACGGCGCGGTCAACGGCCTGACCGGATCGGTCGCGGCCAACCTGTTCCTGTCGACGGCGGGCGTGGTGCCGGACGAGCTGGCCTCGGTGATCCGCGGCATCGCGGGCGCGCTGGGCGCGTTCGACTGGTGGCTCAGCGGCCTCATCTTCCTGGTGTGGACGGCGATCTTCTTCCTGGGCGGCTGGGCTGCGACGCAGCGGAAAGACATAACCTGATCGAGTCATAGCCGACCACCGCGCGAGGCCGCGTCGGTAGGTCGGGTCACCATTTTTTCGAGGTGGGCGGGGACGGAGTCTCTGCCCACCTCGAAAAAATCGGGGCACGAACTGCCGACTACAGGCGGCCGAGCCGGAGTCTGCGGAGCAGCGACCGACAACACAGCGGGCCCGGTTTTGTCAGTGGGCAGTCCTACTGTGGGGTACGTGACTACCTCTGTCCCCGACACGTCAGGCTGGATCCGCAAACTGGCACGGGCCTGTTGGCGGCACCGGTCGCTGGTGCTGCTGTCCCTGGTCGCATCCGTGCTCGGCGTCGGGTTGCAGGCCGCCGGACCGCTGCTGGTGAAGCTGGCCGTGGACGACGCGGTGATCGGCCGCACCGAGCGGCTCGCGCTGCTGGTGGCGGTGCTGGTCGGGATGGAGCTGCTGACGTTCGGCACGGCGTTCCTGCGGCGGTACCTGGGCGGGCGGCTGGCGCTGGACGTGCAGCACGACCTGCGGCAGGGCGTCTTCGGCGCGGTGCAGCGGCTGGACGGGGCGAAGCAGGACGTGCTGCGGACCGGGCAGGTGGTGTCGCGGTCGATCACCGACCTCCAGCTCGTGCAGAGCCTGCTGTCGATGGTGCCGCTGGCCGTCGGCACCGTCGTGTTCGCGGTGGCCGCGCTGGTGGCGATGGTGTGGCTGTCACCGCTGCTGACCGTGATCGCGCTGGTGATCGTGCCCGCGGTCGGGTGGATCGCGGCCCGCAGCAGGCTGGTGCTGTTCCCCGCGACCTGGTCGGCGCAGCAGCGCGCGGCGGACCTGGCGCAGCACGTGGAGGAGACGGTCACCGGCGTGCGCGTGGTGAAGGGCTTCGGGCAGGAGGCGCGGGAGGTCACCAGGCTGGAGGGGCAGGCGCGGTCCCTGTTCGCCGAGCGGATGCGGGCGGCCCGGCTGACCGCGCGGCCGGCGGCGACGCTGACGGCGCTGCCCGCCGTCGGCCAGGTGGCGGTGCTCGCGCTCGGCGGGTGGATGGCGCTGGACGGGCAGGTCAGCCTGGGCACGTTCCTCGCGTTCGCGACGTACGTGGCGAACCTGGTCGGGCCGACGCGGCTGATCTCCGGCCTGATGGTGAACGCGCAGCTGGCGCGCGCCGGGGTCGAGCGGGTGTACGAGCTGATCGACTCCCAGCCGGACGTGGTGGACAAGCCCGGCGCGGTCGACGTGCCCGAAGGGCCGGTCGGGATCTCGCTGACGGGGGTGACGTTCGGGTACACGCGCAGTGAGCCGGTGCTGTCGGACGTGTCGCTGGAGGTGGCGCCGGGCGAGACGCTCGCGCTGGTCGGCACGGCCGGGTCGGGCAAGTCGACGGTGTCGCTGCTGCTGCCGCGGTTCTACGACGTGCACGAGGGGTCGATCGCGGTCGGCGGGGTGGACGTGCGCGACCTGCGGCTGTCGTCGTTGCGCGGGACGGTCGGGGTGGTTTTCGAGGAGGCCTTCCTGTTCTCGGACACCCTGCGGGCGAACATCGCCTACGGGAGACCGGACGCGACGGACGAGCAGATCTTCGCGGCGGCCCGCGCGGCCGAGGCGCACGACTTCGTGCTGGCCCTGCCCGCGGGCTACGACACCGTGGTCGGCGAGCGCGGGCTGACGCTGTCCGGCGGGCAGCGGCAGCGCGTGGCGCTCGCGCGGGCGTTGCTGACGGACCCGCGGGTGCTGGTGATGGACGACGCGACATCGGCCGTGGACACGGCGACCGAGTCGGCGATCCACCACACGCTCGCCGCCGTGACGGCGCAGCGGACGACGCTGCTGATCGCGCACCGCCGGTCGTCGCTGGCGCTGGCGGACCGGATCGCGGTGCTCGACCGGGGCCGGGTCGTCGACGTCGGCACGCGGGCCGAACTGGACGAGCGGTGCGCGCTGTTCCGCGAACTGCTGGCAGGCCCGACGGACGCGATCGAACAGGTCGCCCCTCGGGCGGACGTCCCGCTGGAGCCCGGTCCGGACGGCACGACGCCGTCGCTGTGGCCGTCGGTCGACCCGACGGAGGTGTCGCTGCTGGCGTCGGCCAACCGGACGGTCAAGCCCGTCGCGCAGGCGGGCCGGGGCAGCTCGACGTCGGCGCTGGCGGGCGGGATGCCCGCGACCCCGGAACTGCTGGCGCAGGTCGAGGCGTTGCCGCCCGCGCTGGAACAACCCCGGCTGGCCGGTGACGACCCGACGGCGCCCGACCCCGGCTTCCGGCTGCGCGGCCTGCTGCGGCCCGCCCGGTGGGCGATGACGGCGGTGGGTCTGCTGATCGTGGTGGACGCGGGATTGGCCATCGGTCTGCCGACGCTGGTCAGGTACGGCATCGACCACGGCGTCCTCGAAGCGTCGACCACCGCGCTGTGGATCGTGTCGGGCCTCGGCCTGCTGCTGGTGGGGCTCAACTGGTTCAGCACCGCGCTGAACACCGTGCTGACCTCGCGCGTCGGCGAGCGGCTGCTGTACGTGCTGCGGGTCCGCAGCTACGCGCACCTCCAGCGGCTCGGGCTCGACTACTACGAGCGCGAGATGGCGGGTCGGATCATGACCCGGATGACGACGGACGTGGACGCGCTGTCCACGTTCCTCCAGACCGGGCTGACCACGGCGGTGATCAGCGTCCTGACCGTCGGCGGCATCGCGGTCGCGCTGGTGCTGACCGACTGGGGGCTGGCGGCGGTCGCGCTGACCGTGCTGCCGGTGCTGCTCGTGGCGACGTACTTCTTCCAGCGGCTGTCGTCGGCCGCGTACACCGAGGCGCGGGAGCGGGTCAGCGTCGTCAACGCCGACCTCCAGGAGAACGTGTCCGGGCTGCGGGTGTCGCAGGCGTACACCCGTGAAGGCCGGTCGGCCGAGGCGTTCGCCGAGCGCAGCGACGCGTACCGGGTGTCCCGGTTGCGGGCGCAGCGGTACATCGCGACGTACTTCCCGTTCGTGTCGATGCTGTCCGGGGTGGCGCAGGCGGCGGTGCTGGCCGTCGGGGCGTACCGGGTCGCGGGCGGGACGTTGACGCCCGGTGTGCTGCTCGCGTTCCTGCTGTACCTCGGGCTGTTCTTCGCGCCGGTCATGCAGCTGTCGGGGGTGTTCGACGGGTACCAGCAGGCCAGGGTGGGGCTCCGGCGGATCGGGGACCTGCTGGCCACGCCGAGCACCGTGCCGCCCGCCGCCGATCCGGTGGCGGTGGTGTCGTTGCGCGGGGAGGTCGAGCTGCGGGACGTGACGTTCCGGTACCAGGGGGTGGAGGAGCCCGCGTTGGACCGGGTGTCCCTCCGGGTGGCGGCCGGGGAGACGGTGGCGCTGGTCGGGGCCACCGGGGCCGGGAAGTCGACGCTGGTGAAGTTGATCGCGCGGTTCTACGACGTGACGTCCGGGGCGGTGCTGGTCGACGGGGTGGACGTGAGGTCGTACGAGTTGTCGGGGTTCCGGCAGCGGTTGGGGGTGGTGCCGCAGGAGGCCCACCTGTTCGGCGGGGACGTGGCGGACAACGTGCGGTACGGGCGGGTGTCGGCGTCGGACGCGGAGGTGGAGCGGGCGGTTCGGGCCGTGGGGGCGCTGCCGGTGGTGGCGTCGTTGCCGCTCGGGTTCCGGCAGCAGGTCGGGGAGCGCGGGCAGGGGTTGTCGTCGGGGCAGAGGCAGTTGGTGGCGTTGGCGCGGGCGGAGCTGGTGGCGCCGGACCTGCTGCTGCTGGACGAGGCGACGGCTGCGTTGGACCCGGCTACGGAGGCGGCTGTGTTGGCGGCCAGTGATCATCTGGCCGGGAGGAGGACGACGTTCGTGGTGGCGCACCGGTTGGCCACGGCGGCTCGGGCGGATCGGATCGTGGTGCTGGGAGCTGGGCGGATCGTGGAACAGGGGACGCACGCTGAACTGGTGAAGGCGGGTGGCACGTATGCCCGGTTGTGGCGGTTCGGGCAACCGGATGAGAGGGCGGCTTGATCCTTGGGTGAGCTGGGGTGGTGGGCTGGGGTCGTGAAGGGATTGGGGTGGTTCGTGGGGAGGGGTCGGAGTGGGTTGGCCCGAGGTCCTGCTGCGGCGGGATGATCGTGTCCGTATTCACTGGGGCGAGAAGTCGTGCGGTTCACCGTGGGCGAGAGGTCGTGTGCCCCGAGCCCGTTCGAGCCCCACGTGGTGCTCGCCTGTGTTTTGCTCGGCCGTCTGGACGCTTGGTGCGGTCCAGACCACCCAACCTGGTGTGCCTGTCGAGTGGGTTTCCACTCCATCGGGTACACACGAGGGGGCGTCCGGTTCGTCCGGATGTGTTGAGGTCGTCGTTGCCCCGGTGGCGGCCTGCGGTCAGGTGGCGGTTCACGGACGGGAACCGCGTCCCAGCAGATGAGGAGGGTTCGGCACGGGGTTGGTCCAGGTCGACACGGACTTCACATCAAGGAATGCTCAAGTACCTGCAACACTCGCGGGATCCTGATCGATCCTGTGACTGAGCACTCGTTGGCCGGAGCATCCTCCGTATGAAGTGGCATACGCGGGGGACTAACCTGGCAGGGAGTTATGTCGACACCAAGAGCGAGATGGATAGAGGCGAGCGGCAGCCGTGTCCAGCAGTAGTCCTGCGTCACAGTTCGGCCCCAATGAGTGGCTGGTCGAGGAGATGTACGAGCAGTTCCTCGCCGACCCGTCGTCCGTAGACCCGGCGTGGCACGATTTCTTCGCCGACTACAAGCCGACGCAGCGGGCAGCCGGCAACGGGGGCGTCGCGGCGTCCTCGGCCGGTACGACGACCACCACCACGACACGTGCGGCCGAGAACGGGCAGGCACAGGCGGCCAAGCCGGCTCCCGCTCCCAAGCAGGCCGCGCCGGCCGCGAAGGCTCCCGCGCCCGCCCCCAAGACGACGCCTCCGAGCGCGAGCAAGCCCGCGCCGCAGCAGGCCGCCAAGGCCGCGCCGGTGAAGCCCGCCGAGGGCGAGGAGCAGAAGCAGCTCCGAGGCGCCTCGGCCGCGATCGCGAAGAACATGGAGCTGTCGCTCACCGTTCCGACCGCGACGAGCGTGCGGGCCGTGCCCGCGAAGCTGCTGGCCGACAACCGCATCGTCATCAACAACCACCTGAAGCGGACGCGGGGCGGGAAGGTCTCCTTCACGCACCTCATCGGCTACGCGGTCGTCCGGGCGCTCAAGGCGTACCCGAACATGAACCGGCACTACGCGTCGATCGACGCGAAGCCGTTCGTGGTGACGCCCGAGCACGTCAACTTCGGCCTGGCGATCGACCTGCCCGGCAAGGACGGCGCGCGCACCCTCGTGGTGGCCTCGATCAAGGGCTGCGAGGACATGACGTTCACGCAGTTCTGGCAGGCCTACGAGGACCTGATCCGCAAGGCCCGCACCGGCGGCCTGGGCTCGGAGGACTTCTCCGGCACGACGATCTCGCTGACCAACCCCGGCACGATCGGCACGAACCACTCGGTTCCGCGCCTGACCGCCGGCCAGGGCACGATCGTCGGCGTCGGCGCGATGGAGTACCCGGCGCACTTCCAGGGCACCAGCGAGCAGGCCCTGACGGACATGGGCGTCAGCAAGGTCATCACGCTGACCTCCACGTACGACCACCGGATCATCCAGGGCGCCGAGTCGGGCGAGTTCCTGCGCCGCATCCACCAGCTGCTGCTGGGCGAGGACGGCTTCTACGACGACGTGTTCACGTCGCTGCGGCTGCCGTACGAGCCGATCCGCTGGGTCGCGGACATCCCCGAGGGCTCGGTCGACAAGACCGCCCGCGTGATCGAGCTGATCGACGCGTTCCGCACCCGCGGCCACCTGATGGCGGACACGGACCCGCTGAACTACCGCCAGCGCAGCCACCAGGACCTCGACGTCCTGTCGCACGGCCTGACGCTGTGGGACCTGGAGCGCGAGTTCCCGGTCGGCGGGTTCGCGGGCAAGGAGCGGATGAAGCTCCGGGACATCCTGGGTGTGCTGCGCAACTCGTACTGCCGGACCGTCGGCGTCGAGTACATGCACATCCTGGAGCCCGAGGAGCGCAACTGGATCCAGCAGCGCGTCGAGGTCCCGCACGAGAAGCCCCCGGCCACCGTGCAGAAGTACATCCTCAGCAAGCTGAACGCGGCCGAGGCGTTCGAGACGTTCCTCCAGACCAAGTACGTCGGCCAGAAGCGGTTCTCGCTCGAAGGCGGCGAGACGGTCATCCCGCTGCTCGACGCGGTGCTGGACAAGGCCGCCGAGCACGAGCTGGACGAGGTCGTCATCGGCATGCCGCACCGCGGCAGGCTGAACGTCCTGGCGAACATCGTGGGCAAGCCGATCTCGCAGATCTTCCGCGAGTTCGAGGGCAACCTCGACCCCGGCCAGGCGCACGGCTCCGGCGACGTGAAGTACCACCTCGGCGCCGAGGGCAAGTACTTCCGGATGTTCGGCGACGGCGAGACGAAGGTGTCGCTGACGGCGAACCCGTCGCACCTCGAAGCGGTCGACCCGGTGCTCGAAGGCATCGTGCGGGCGAAGCAGGACATCCTGGACAAGGGCGGCGACGGCTTCTCCGTCCTCCCGGTCGCGATGCACGGCGACGCCGCGTTCGCGGGCCAGGGCGTGGTCGCGGAGACGCTGAACCTGGCGCTGGTGCGCGGTTACCGCACCGGCGGCACGGTCCACGTGGTCGTGAACAACCAGGTCGGCTTCACCACGGCGCCGGAGAACTCGCGGTCGTCGAAGTACTCGACCGACGTCGCGAAGATGATCGGCGCCCCGGTCTTCCACGTGAACGGCGACGACCCCGAGGCCTGCTACTGGGTCGCGAAGCTGGCGGTGGACTACCGGCAGGCGTTCAACAAGGACGTCGTGATCGACATGGTCTGCTACCGGCGCCGCGGTCACAACGAGGGCGACGACCCCTCGATGACGCAGCCCGCCATGTACGACGTGATCGACACCAAGCGCTCGGTGCGCAAGACCTACACCGAGTCGCTGATCGGTCGCGGCGACATCTCCGTCGAAGAGGCGGAGAAGGCGTTGCAGGACTTCTCCAGCCAGCTGGAGCACGTCTTCAACGAGGTCCGCGAGCTGGAGAAGCACCCGGCCAAGGCCAGCCCGTCGGTCGAGTCCGAGCAGCAGGTGCCCGCGAAGCTCCCCACCGGGGTCAGCATCGAGGTGCTGGAGAAGATCGCCGACGCGCACGTCAACCTCCCGGAGGGCTTCACGCCGCACGCGCGCGTCAAGCCGGTCCTGGAGCGGCGCGCGAAGATGGCCCGCGAAGGCGGCATCGACTGGGCGTTCGCCGAGCTGCTCGCGTTCGGCTCGCTGACCCTGGAGGGCCGTCTGGTCCGCCTGGCCGGTCAGGACTCGCGGCGCGGCACGTTCGTGCAGCGCCACGCGGTGCTGGTCGACCGCAAGACCGGCGCGGAGTACACGCCGCTGCAGAACCTGTCGGACGACCAGGGCAAGTTCATGGTCTACGACTCGGTGCTGTCGGAGTTCGCCGCGCTCGGCTTCGAGTACGGCTACTCGGTCGCGAACAGCGACGCGCTGGTGCTGTGGGAAGCGCAGTTCGGCGACTTCGTGAACGGCGCCCAGCCGGTCATCGACGAGTTCATCTCGTCCGGTGAAGCCAAGTGGGGCCAGCGTTCCGACGTCGTGCTGCTGCTGCCGCACGGCCACGAGGGGCAGGGTCCCGACCACACGTCGGGTCGCATCGAGCGGTTCCTCCAGCTGTGCGCCGAGGGCTCGATGACGATCGCCGTGCCGTCGACGCCCGCGAACTACTTCCACCTGCTGCGCCGCCACGCCCTCGACGGCGTGAACCGGCCGCTGGTGGTGTTCACGCCCAAGTCGATGCTCCGCCTGAAGGCCGCGACCAGCCCGGTCGAGGACTTCACCGAGGAGCGGTTCAAGTCGGTCATCCAGGACCCGACGAAGCCGGACCCGTCGAAGGTCACCAAGGTCGTGCTCTGCAGCGGCAAGATCTACTACGAGCTCGCCGCCGAGCAGGAGAAGCGCCAGACCAAGGACACCGCGGTGATCCGGGTCGAGCAGCTCTACCCGGTGCCCGCCCGCAAGCTGACCGAGGCGTTGGAGCAGTACCCGAACGCCACCGAGGTCCGCTGGACGCAGGAGGAGCCCGCGAACCAGGGCGCGTGGCCGTTCTACGGTCTCGCCCTCCCGGAGCTGCTGCCCGAGCGCTTCCGCGTCGTCCGCGTGTCCCGCCGCCCGATGGCCGCCCCGTCGGCCGGTTCGAGCAAGGTGCACGAGGTCGAGCAGCGCGAGATCATCACGAAGGCGTTCGACTAGGACCTGATCCACACCGAGCCGCCGGAACCGAGCACGTGGGTTCCGGCGGCTCGGCCGTTCACGGAGGACCCCGATGTACTTCACCGACCGCGGCATCGAAGAGCTGGAAACCCGTCGGGGCGAGGAGGAGGTCTCCTTCGCCTGGCTGGCCGACCGCCTCCGCGCGTTCGTCGACCTGAACCCCGACTTCGAGGTCCCGGTCGAACGCCTGGCGACGTTCCTGGCGCGCGACGACGAGGACGACGAGTGACGGGGAGGGGCCCGGTCGGGCCCCTCCTCCCTACCAGGCGTAGGCCTCCGGGGCGGGCTTGGAGCCGTTCGGGGCAGGCGCCGGGAAGAGTTCGTCCAATTTGGACAGCACCTCGGCGTCGAGCTTCAGCTCGGCTGCCCGCAGCGAGCCGTCGAGCTGCTCGGTGGTGCGCGGGCCGATGATCGGGGCCGTCACGCCCTCCTGGTGCAGCAGCCACGCGAGGCCGACGTTGGCCGGGTCCTCACCGAGGTCCGCGCACAGCTTCTCGTAGGACTCGATGGCCTCCTGGTGCTTGGCGAGGCCTTCCTTGGCCCGGCCGGAGTTGCTGCGGGCACCACCGCCCTCGCGCTGCTTGCGCAGCGCGCCGCCGAGGAGGCCGCCGTTCAACGGCGACCACGGGATGACGCCGATGCCGTAGTGCTTGGCGGCGGGCAGCACCTCCAGCTCCACCCAGCGGTTGAGCAGGTTGTAGATGGACTGCTCGCTGACCAGGCCGAGGAAGTGCCTGGCGCGCGCGGCTTCCTGGGCCTGGGCGAGGTGCCAGCCCGCGAAGTTCGACGACCCGAAGTACAGCACCTTGCCCTGCTGGCGCAGGACGGAGAACGCCTCCCAGATCTCGTCCCACGGCGTCGCGCGGTCGACGTGGTGCATCTGGTAGAGGTCGATGTAGTCGGTCTGCATGCGGCGCAGCGACTCGTCGCAGGCGCGGCGGATGTTCAACGCGGACAACAGGTTGCTGTTGGGCCAGTCGCCCATGCTGCCGTAGAGCTTGGTGGCGATCACGGTCTTCTCGCGGCGGAGGCCACCGGTGGCGAACCACCGGCCGACGATCTGCTCGGTGACGCCCTCGCCCGCCTTCCAGCCGTAGACGTTGGCGGTGTCGAAGAAGTTGATGCCGTGCTCGTGGGCGCGGTCCATGATCGTGAAGCTGTCGGGTTCGGTCGTCTCGGGACCGAAGTTCATCGTCCCGAGGCAGAGGCGGGACACGGAGAGACCGGATCGACCGAGGTTCGTGTACTCCATACCCCCCAGCTAACCCCTATTGCGGACCTCCTGCCACGTGGAGCTGCTCCAGCCCGTGGAACGCGATCATCGTCCACGAATTCGCCGGGTAATTCGATTCCCGAACACCGAACCCCGACCGCACTACTCGAAATCAGCACCGAATGGTATCCGACTGAATGGCCTAACAGAACGGCGGCCTGCCATCGCGCGCGGAGGTCGACCCGGGAGGCCAAGCACCCAGGCCGACCTCCTGACCAGCACTTTACTTCTTCTTGGGCTTCTTCACCCGAAATTCAGCGGTCGCGAGATGGCGCATGATTTACCCTCCAAATCCGCAGCGAACAAACCCTTCCCAAGAGGGCGAAGCGGAATCGTAGACTCGCCTTCGAGCAATCGTCAACGGCCGATTACCAAATTGAATGACCCGCATTGACACGATCCGGTGGACCGGCAACGATGCCGAACGGATTCACGATCGCCCATGGCGGTCACAGCGCCGAGGAGCCGCCGAATGGCCG
>DATMCA010000894.1:0-4273 GCA_035559015.1 Umezawaea sp.
TGTCCACGCTCCGATCACGTCAGTTGTGCGTTGGAGGAGTTCTACGCGTCCCGCCGCTTCGCCACCACCAGCGCGACGACCAGGAAGCCGACGCAGATCGCGGCGTAGTACGCCAGCGAGCCCCAGGGGCCGAAGGGCTGGTCGGTGCCGCCGCCCTCGTTGATGAACGACTCGTTGCCCGCGGTGAGGAAGTGGTCGGAGTTGCGGCCGATCAGCCAGCGCTGGATCTTCGGCCCGATCGTCGGGATGATCCCGATCAGGTTCTCCACCAGCATCGTGTAGACCAGCAGGATCGCGACGGCGGCCGCGGTCTGCCGGACGAGGATGCCGACGGCGACGGCGAGCACGGCGGCGAACGCGAACACCAGGCCCGTGCCCGCGACGTTGCGCCACTCGGCCCCGGAGTTGATGGCCATGTCCGCGTCGGGCTTGATCAGCTTGCCGACGCCCCACGAGCCGAAGGCGATCACCTCGCCGACGAGGGCCGAGAGCAGGGCCACGACGGTGGTCTTCGCGAGCAGCGGCTGAACCGGGCCGGGCGCGGCGAGGAAGGTCGACCTGATCGTGCCGAAGCGGTACTCGGTGGTGACGGCCAGCGCGGCCATCACCATGATCACGACCATGCCGAAGTTGGTGAAGCCCTGGGACACCGGCACCGACAGGGGGAAGCGCTCGTCGGTGTTGGCCGCGATCACGGCCGCCATGCCGATGGTGATCACCATCGCCAGCGCCATGCACCACCACGGCGAGCGCGTGCTGAAGAGCTTGATCCGTTCGACGGCGAGCAGAGTCACCTGGTCCATCCCCCGATCTCGTGTTCCCGGTCGTAACCGTCGCGCATTCCGCTGATCTTCGCGAGCTGGAAAACGAGGGAGCTCGGACCACACCCCGAAGGTGGCCCGAGCTCCCTCTCCCCCGTTTCCGACCTCGCGGGCGTCCCCCTAAGACACCCGCCGTGGTCGGATCCGTCCCCCGTTCCCCCTACGCGTCCCGCTTCTTGGCGACAGCGAGCGCCACGACGAGCAGACCGATGCTGATGGCCGCGAAGTAGGCCAGCGAGCCCCACGGTCCGAAGGGGAAGTCGAGCCGCGGCGGTCCTGCTCCCTCGGGGAGCGGGGCGTTGTCCGCGGTCAGGAAGTTGTTGGCGTGCATGAAGGGCATCCACTCCTGGATCTTCACGCCGATCTTCGGGATGAGCCCGATCAGGCTCTCCACCAGCAGCGCGTAGACCAGCAGGATCGCCACGGCACCGGCCGTCTGGCGGACGAGCGTGCCGACGGCGACGGCGAGGACCGCGGAGAGCGCGAACACCAGGCCGGTGCCCGCGACGTTGCGCCACTCGACCGAGGAGTTGATGGCCAGGTCGGCGTTCGGCTTGATCAGCTTGCTGATCCCCCACGAGCCGAAGGCGACGACCTCGCCGACGACGCCCGCGAGCACGGCGACGACGACGGTCTTGGCGAGCAGGGCCTGGATGCGGCCCGGCACCGCGAGGAACGTGGCGCGGATCGTGCCGAAGCGGTACTCGGTGGTGACGGCCAGCGCGGCCATCACCATGATCACGATCATCCCGAAGTTGGAGAACGACTGGGAGAGCCCCACGCTCAGCGGGAACTCGTCGTTCGTGTTGGCCGCGATCAGCGCGGACATGCCGACGGTGAGCGCCACGGCGAGCGCCATGCACCACCACGGCGAGCGGGTGCTGAAGAGCTTGATCCGTTCGACGGCGAGCAGAGTCATCAGTTCACTTCCCGATCTCGGCGTGGTACTCGACGGAGTCGCCGGTCAACTGCATGAAGGCCTGTTCCAGCGAACCGCGCTGCGGGCTCAGCTCGTGCAGCACCACGCCGTTGGCCCCCGCGATGTCACCGATCTGGTCACTGCTCGCACCCACGACCGTGAGCGCGCCGTCGTCGTCGTTGCGGACCGTGTAGCCCTTGTCGACCAGCAGCGGACCGAGCTTGCTCAGGTGCGGGCTGCGCACCAGGACGCTGTTCTCGGTCGCCTTCTCGATGAACTCCGTCGTGCTGCTCTGCGAGATGATCTTGCCCTTGCCGATCACCACCAGGTCCTGCGCGGTGACGGCCATCTCCGACAGCAGGTGGCTGGACACGAGGACCGTGCGCCCCTGCGCCGCCAGGTTCTGCATGAACTGCCTGATCCAGAGGATGCCCTCCGGGTCGAGGCCGTTGACCGGCTCGTCGAACAGCAGCACCTTCGGGTCCCCGAGCAGCGCCCCCGCGATGCCCAGCCGCTGGGACATGCCCAGCGAGAACCCGCCCGCGCGCCGCTTGGCGACGGCGGTCAGCCCGACCATGTCGAGGACCTCGTCCACGCGGCGGTCCGGCAGCCCGTTGGACTTGGCCAGCCAGTGCAGGTGCGCCCGCGCCGAGCGGTTCGGGTGCACCCACTTGGCGTCCAGCAGTGCGCCGACGGTCCGCAGAGGACGGTCGAGCTCCGCGTACGGCTTGCCGTCGATGAGCGCCTTGCCGCTGGTCGGCCGGTCGAGACCGAGGATCATCCGCATGGTGGTGGACTTGCCTGCGCCGTTGGGCCCGAGGAACCCGGTCACCCGGCCGGGCGCGATGGTGAAGGACAGGTCGTCCACCGCCACCGTGGTCCCGTAGCGCTTGGTGAGGCCGATCGCCTCGATCATGATGTCTCCCCCTGGCGGCCCTTGCCGTCCACTTGCTTTCCCTGGTTGACGATCTAGATGTAACCGTGCCGCAGGGGTCGACCACATCGGTCGGTAGTTGATTCCTGTGTGCGACTTCAGTCTTACTGTCTCCGATACCTCGGTCGTAGTAATCAGTGGTGACCCTGAGTCGCCCCCTGAGTCTTTGCCGATTTCTCTCAGGGAAGCCGGGCTCTACCGTGTGCGGTCATGGGTTACACCGACGCACCTGAAGGCTGGTGGCGCGAGTTCGTCTCGGCGACGCCCGCGAAGACCGGCAAGCTCGCGGTGGTCCGCAAGGACGGTTCGCCGCACGTCTCCCCGGTCTGGGTCGACCTCGACGGCGGCACGCTGGTCTTCACCACCAACACCGGGTCGATCAAGGGCAGGTCCATCGCCCGCGACGGGCGGGTCGCGATCTGCTTCGACGACGAGAACCCGCCGCACTCGTTCGTCACGATCACCGGCCGCGCGGAGATCGAGGACGACCGGGAGCAGGTCAAGTACTGGGCGGGCCGCATCGGCGGCCGGTACATGGGCGCGGCCCGCGCGGACGAGTTCGCCGAGCGCAACGGCGTCCCGGAGGAGGTCGTGGTCCGGCTCCGCGACATCGAGGTCGTGGCGAAGCTCGACGTGGCGGGGTAGGCCTAGCCGGGGAAGTAGAGGTCCAGCACGTCCGCGGCGCCGTCCTCGAAGACCGTTCCGGTGACGGCGTCCGCGGACTGCTGGACGACCGCGGGCGCCTGGCCCATCGCGACGCCGTGCGCGGCCCACCGCAGCATCTCGACGTCGTTGCTGCCGTCGCCGATGGCCAGCGTGTCCTCCGCCGGCACGCCGAGCCGCACCCGGAGCGCCTCCAGTTCGGCCCCCTTGGTGACGCCCACCGGGCCCGCGGTCAGCCACGCCAGCGTGTGGTCGATGGTCCAGTGCGCGCCGGGCAGGTCGACGTCCAGGAGCGCCAGCGCCATCTCCTCCGGCGTGTGGCCCAGCCAGCGGCACACCAGCCGCGGCGTCGGCTCCGCCACGAACTCCTCCAGGTCGACGTCCCGCAGGTGGCCCCACAGGTCGCCGTCCGGGAAGCGGCCGAACATCAGGTTGCCGACGCCGGTCAACTCGGCGCCGTAGACCGCGCCGGGCAGCAGGCCCACCAGGCGGTCCATCACGCCCCTGGTGTCGAACGTGGAGTGCTTGACCACGGTCTTCGTCGTCGTGTCCCACCAGACCGCGCCGTTGGAGCACAGCACGGTCGTGTTCTCCAGGCCCAGGCTGTCCGCGATGGCCCTCGTGCCGGTGAGGGAGCGGCCGGTGGAGAGCACCACGTGCGCGCCGTGACCGACCGCCCGCCGGATCGCCGCTCGCACGGCCGGGGCTATTTCGTTCTCACCCATCCGGGCGATCGTGCCGTCGATGTCGAGTGCGATGAGCCGGGGACGCCAATCGGGTGTGGTCACTGCGTCAAGACTAGTGGCGCCCGTTAATGAACCATGGTTCACTAACGGGGTGGCGCGCCCGAAGACGATCACCGACGAACGACTCCTGACCGCCGCGATGGTCCTGGTCGGCAGGCGTGGTCCGGAGTTCACGATGGCGGACGTGGCC
>DATMCA010000895.1:0-6598 GCA_035559015.1 Umezawaea sp.
CAGCGGTTGCTGCTGGAGACGTCGTGGGAGGCGTTCGAGCGCGCCGGGATCGACCCGACCTCGTTGCGCGGCAGCCGGACCGGTGTCTTCGCCGGCACCAACAACCACGACTACCTCGCCCTGCTGGACGAGGTGCCGGACGGCCTCGAAGGCCACCTCGGCACCGGCAACGCGGCCAGCGTCGTGTCCGGCCGCGTGTCCTACACGTTCGGGCTCGAAGGCCCGGCCGTCACGGTCGACACGGCCTGCTCCTCGTCGCTGGTGGCCCTGCACCTCGCCGTGCAGGCGCTGCGCAGCGGTGACTGCGACCTCGCGCTGGCCGGTGGCGTCACGGTGATGGCCACGCCCGGCACGTTCATCGACTTCTCCCGCCAGCGCGGTCTGGCCGTGGACGGGCGCTGCAAGGCGTTCGCCGCGGCGGCCGACGGCACGGGCTGGGGCGAGGGCGTCGGCATGCTGCTCGTCGAGCGGCTGTCCGACGCGCAGCGCAACGGCCACGAGATCCTCGCCGTCGTGCGCGGCACGGCCGTGAACCAGGACGGCGCTTCGAACGGCCTGACCGCACCGAACGGTCCGTCGCAGCAGCGGGTCATCCGCCACGCCCTCGGCAACGCCGGCCTGGCACCGTCCGAAGTGGACGTCGTCGAGGCGCACGGCACCGGCACCGCACTAGGTGACCCGATCGAGGCGCAGGCGCTGCTGGCCACCTACGGCCAGGACCGCGAACGTCCACTGCTGCTGGGCTCGCTCAAGTCCAACATCGGCCACACCCAGTCGGCCTCCGGCGTTGGTGGCGTGATCAAGATGGTCATGGCCATGCGCCACGGCCTGGTGCCCAAGACGCTGCACGTCGACGCGCCCTCCCCACAGGTCGAGTGGGACGCCGGCTCGGTCGAGCTGGTGACCGAGACCCGCGAGTGGCCTGAAACGGGCCGGCCGCGTCGGGCCGCCGTGTCCTCGTTCGGCTTCAGCGGCACCAATGCCCACGCGGTCATCGAGCAGGCACCGGAACTGGAAGCGCCGGTTGCCCGACGTGTTCCGATGCCCGCCGTGCCGGTGGTGCTGTCCGGCAAGACCGCCGCCGCCCTGCGGGACCAGGCCTCGAAGCTGAAGTCCGTTGTGGATGGTGTCGACCTGACCGACCTCGGGTTCTCGCTGGCCACCACGCGGGCGCAGCTCGACCACCGCGCCACGATCGTCGCACGGGACCACGACGAACTCCTCGCGGGCCTCTCGGCCGTGGCGGACGGAGCTGGGGAACGGGGTGTCGCGGCCGAGGGCCGGTCGGCGTTCCTGTTCACCGGCCAGGGTTCGCAGCGGCTGGGCATGGGTCGTGAGCTGTACGAGGCGTTCCCGGTGTTCGCGGACGCGTTCGACGCCGTCTGCGCGCAACTCGACCTGGACCGCCCGCTGCGGGACGTGGTGTTCGGCGACGCAAAAGCTTTGGACCGCACCGAGTACACGCAGCCCGCGCTGTTCGCGATCGAGGTCGCGCTGTACCGGCTCGTCGAGGCCTGGGGCATCCGCCCCGACTTCGTCGCGGGTCACTCCATCGGCGAGATCGCGGCGGCGCACGTCGCCGGGGTCCTGTCCCTGGAGGACGCGACCAAGCTCGTCGCCGCCCGTGGTCGCCTGATGCAGGCCCTCCCGGCCGGCGGTGCGATGGTCGCCTTGCAGGCCACCGAGGACGAGGTTCTGCCCCACCTCGGTAACAACGTTTCCATTGCGGCGGTCAACGGTCCGACCTCGGTCGTCATCGCGGGCGACGAGAACGCCGTGGACGAGGTGCTGGCGCGGTTCGCGGACCGGAAGTCCAAGCGGCTCACGGTGTCGCACGCGTTCCACTCGCCGCTGATGGACCCGATGCTGGACGACTTCCGCGCGGTGGTCGGAACCTTGACCTTCTCCGCACCGGCCATCGGGATGCTCGGCGACGTCACCGACCCGGAGCACTGGGTGCGGCACGTCCGCGAGGCCGTGCGCTTCCACGACACGATGACCGCGCTGGAGGCCAAGGGCGTCAGCACGTTCCTGGAACTGGGCCCGGACGGTGTGCTCACCGCGATGGGTGCGGAGAGTGTCAGCGACGCGGTGCTGGTCGCGTCGCAGCGCAAGGACCGCGACGAGGTCTCGACCCTGCTCCGCGCGGTCGGGGTGCTGCACGTGCGCGGCATCGCGATCGACTGGGCCGCTTTCTACGCTGGCACCGGTGCCCGTCGGGTCGACCTGCCCACCTACGCGTTCCAGCGGGAGCGCTACTGGTTCGACGTGACCCCGGCGAAGCCGAAGGAGACCGCGGGCTACCGCGTCACCTGGCAGCCGGTCGCCAAGCCCGGCAGCGCCATGGCCTACGGCCGTTGGCTGGTCGTCGGCGACCGGGAGGTCGCCGCCGGACTGGCCGACCGCGGCCTGGACGTGACCGCGCTCGACGACGTCGCCGACCTGCCGGACCAGGAGTTCGACGGCGTGCTGTCGGCCGGGGGAGTCGAGTCGACCCTCCAGTTGGTCCAGCGGACGACCGCGCCGCTGTGGGGCCTCACTCGTAACGCTGTTTCCATTGACGGTCAGCCCGCGAACCCGGACGCCGCCCAGGTCTGGGGCTTCGGCAGGGTCGCCGCGCTGGAGCACCCCGACCGCTGGGGTGGCCTGGTCGACCTTCCGGAGACCCTGGACGACCGGGTCCTCGACCGCCTGGCCATCGCGCTGGTCGGCACCGAGGACCAGGTGGCCGTGCGCGGGACGGGGATCTTCGCCCGCCGCCTCGACCACGCTCCCGCGACCGCCTCCGAGGCCTGGAAGCCGACCGGCACGGTGCTCGTCACCGGTGGCACCGGCGTGCTGGGCGGTCACGTCGCCCGCCGGCTCGCGGCCGAAGGCGCCGAGCACCTGGTGCTCACGTCCCGCCGGGGCGTCGCCGCACCCGAGCTGGTCACCGAACTCGAAGGACTCGGCGCAAGGGTCACGGTCGCCGCGTGCGACGTGACCGACCGGACCTCCCTGGAAGCCCTGCTCCGGGAGTTCCCGCCGAACGCCGTGCTGCACCTGGCTGGCATCGGGCAGGACGCCTCGATCACCGAGACCGACCTCGACCTGCTCGCGGAAGTCCGATCGGCCCGCGTGGAGGGCGCTCGCCTGCTCGATGAGCTGATCGGTGACGTCGACGCGTTCGTGCTGTTCTCCTCGACGTCCGGCGTCTGGGGCGCGAGCAGGCAGTGCGGCTACGCCGCCGGTGACGCCTTCCTCGACGCGCTCGCCGAGTCCCGGCAGGCCCGCGGCCTGGCCGCGCTGTCGATCTCGTGGGGCCCGTGGGCAGGCGGGGACGCCGAGTGGGCGGACCTCATGCGCCGTCGCGGTGTCACGCCGCTGGCCCCGGCCTCGGCCCTCGCCGGACTCGGCAAGGCCGTGGCGGGCAAGCGGTCCACGCTCGTCGTCGCCGACGTCGACTGGGCGCGGTTCGCCCCGGCGTTCACCGCGACCCGGCCGAGCCCGCTGCTCAGCGACCTGCCCGAGGTCGTCGCGGCCCTCAAGCCCGCGGAGGAGACCACCGAGACCGACCTGACGGACGCCCTGGCCGGTCGCGCGACCGCCGAGCAGGAGGCGGCGCTGGTCGACCTCGTGCGCGAGCAGGTGGCGCTGGTGCTCGGCTACGCGTCGGCCGACTCGGTCGAACCCGGACTCGCCTTCCGCGACCTGGGCTTCGACTCGCTGACCGCCGTGGAACTCCGCACGAAGCTCGCCGAGGCGACCGGACTCCGACTGCCCGCCACGCTCGTCTTCGACTACCCCAACCTCGCCGCGCTCGCCGCGCACCTGCGGGACGAGCTGTTCGGCAGCGCGCCGGAGGTGGCCGTCGCGGTCGCCGCCGGTGGCGCGTTCGACGAGCCCATCGCCATCGTCGGCATGGGCGTCCGGCTGCCCGGCGATGTCCGGACGCCGGAAGACCTGTGGCAGCTCGTGTTCACCGGCACGGACGCCGTCGGCGGCTGGCCGACCGACCGCGGCTGGGACCTGGAGAACCTCTACGACCCGGACCCCGACCACGAGGGCACGTCCTACTCGCGCGAAGGCGCGTTCCTGCACCAGGCCGCCGAGTTCGACGCCGGCTTCTTCGGCATCAACCCGCGTGAGGCCCTGGCGATGGACCCGCAGCAGCGCATGCTGCTGGAGACCTCGTGGGAGGCCGTGGAACGGGCCGGGATCGACCCGGAGTCGTTGCGCGGCAGCAAGACCGGCGTGTTCACCGGCACCAACGGCCAGGACTACGCGGCCTCGACGTACGAGCTGCCGCCGGGCATCGAGGGTTACCTCGGCACCGGTCTCGCGGCGAGCGTCGTCTCCGGCCGCATCTCCTACACGTTCGGCCTGGAAGGCCCGGCCGTCACGGTCGACACGGCGTGCTCGGCCTCGCTGGTCGCGATCCACCTGGCCGTGCAGGCACTGCGGGCCGGTGAGTGCGACCTGGCGTTGGCCGGTGGCGCGTCGATGATGTCGACGCCCGGCGCGTTCATCGACTTCTCCCGCCAGCGTGGCCTCGCGGTCGACGGCCGGTGCAAGTCCTTCGCCGCCGCCGCGGACGGCACCGGTTGGGGTGAAGGCGTCGGCATCCTGCTCGTGGAGCGGCTGTCCGACGCTCAGCGCAACGGCCACCAGGTCCTCGCGGTCATCCGCGGCTCGGCCGTGAACCAGGACGGCGCGTCGAACGGCCTGACCGCCCCGAACGGGCCGTCGCAGCAGCGGGTCATCCGCCAGGCCCTCGCCAACGCCGGACTGTCCACTCAGGACGTCGACCTGATCGAGGCGCACGGCACCGGCACCAAGCTGGGCGACCCGATCGAGGCCCAGGCACTCCTCTCGACCTACGGTCGCGACCGGGAGATCCCGCTGCGACTGGGTTCGCTCAAGTCCAACATCGGCCACACGCAGGCCGCGGCGGGCGTTTCCGGCGTCATCAAGATGGTCATGGCGATCCGCAACGGGATCATGCCCAAGACCCTGCACGTGGACGAGCCGTCGCCGCACATCGACTGGACCTCCGGCTCGGTCGAACTGCTGACCGAGGCCCAGGAGTGGCCCGAGACGGGTCGTGCCCGCCGGGCCGCGGTGTCGGCGTTCGGCATGAGCGGCACCAACGCCCACCTGATCATCGAGGAAGCACCCGACGCGGTCGTCGCGGGCGAGACGGCTGAGCTGCCGGTCGTGCCGGTGGTGCTGTCGGCGAAGTCGGCCGACGCGCTCAAGGGCCAGGCGGCCGCGCTGTTGGCCGTGGACCCGGCGGTTTCCCTGACGGACCTGGCGTTCTCCGCGACCGGCCGGACCCCGATGCCGCACCGCGCGGCCGTGGTCGCCGGCGACCACGACGAGCTGGTGCGCGGTCTGACCGCGATCAGCGAGGGTCGTGGGCTCGACGCCGTGACCGATGGCAAGCTCGCCGTCCTGTTCACGGGCCAGGGCTCGCAGCGCGCGGGCATGGGGCGTGAGCTGCACGCCGCGTTCCCGGTGTTCGCCAAGGCGTTCGACGAGGTCGCCGCGCTGGTGGACATCCGGATCGACGACCAGGAGACGCTGGACCGCACCGAGTTCGCGCAGCCCGCGATCTTCGCCCTGGAAGTGGCGCTGTACCGGCTGGTCGAGTCGTGGGGCGTGAAGCCCGACTTCCTCGGTGGCCACTCCATCGGCGAGATCGCCGCGGCCCACGTGGCCGGGGTGCTGTCCCTGGAAGACGCGGCCAGGCTCGTTTCGGAACGCGGCCGCCTGATGCAGGCACTTCCGTCCGGTGGCGCCATGGTAGCGATCCAGGCCACCGAGGACGAGGTCCTGCCGCTGATTGATAACGACGTTTCGATCGCGGCCGTCAACGGCCCGAACTCGGTCGTCATCGCCGGTGGGGAAGCCGCGGTCGAGCAGGTGCTGACGCACTTCGCCGACCGGAAGTCCAAGCGGCTCAGCGTGTCGCACGCGTTCCACTCGCCGCTGATGGAGCCGATGCTCGACGACTTCCGGGCCGTGGTCTCGGAACTGACCTTCAACGAACCGAAGATCGCGCTGCTGGGCGAGGTCACGGACCCGGAGTACTGGGTCCGCCACGTCCGCGACGCCGTGCGGTTCGCCGACACCGTGACGACGCTGGAGGCCAAGGGCGTCAGCACGTTCCTGGAGCTGGGCCCGGACGGTGTGCTCACCGCGATGGGCCAGGACAGCGTCACCGACGCCGTGCTGGTGGCGGGGCAGCGCAAGGACCGGCCCGAGGTCGCCGTGCTCACGTCGGCCCTCGCGGCCCTGCACAACCGCGGTGTTCGGGTCGACTGGGACGCGTTCTTCGCCGGAACGGGCGCGCGGCGGATCGAGCTGCCGACCTACGCGTTCCAGCGGCAGCGGTTCTGGTTGGAGACGCAGGGCTTCCCGACCACCGGCGGCGGTGACGTCGACGAGGCCGAGGCCAAGTTCTGGGAAGCCGTGGAGCGCGAGGACTTCAGCCTCGTCGGCACCACCCTCGCCCTGGACGAGAGCGCGCTGGGCGAGGTGCTGCCCGCGCTGTCGTCGTGGCGCAAGGCCCGCCGGGCGCACAACAAGATCGACGGCTGGCGCTACCGGGTCTCCT
>DATMCA010000896.1:0-3896 GCA_035559015.1 Umezawaea sp.
AATGCCGGCACAGAACGGCGTGTCTACGGACAGACACGGTCGCTCGCCCAAGAAAGGCGGACTAGACCGTATGGGGGGCTGGGGCCTCCTCGCGCATGTGAGCGTGGGTTGCCGACGGGAATCAGGTCCTGGCCGGTAGAGCCACAAGATGTGCGGTTGTAGGAGGCCCCAGTGAAGGTTCAGCGTACGAGCATCGGTTTGGATGTGCACGCACGTTCGGTAGTCGGATGTGCTCTTGATGGGGACACCGGTGAGGTATTCCAGCGCCGGTTGACTCCAGATCACCGGGAGATCCGGGAATGGCTGACTGATCTGCCAGCGCCGGTGGCGGTGACCTATGAGGCGGGCCCGACGGGATTCGGGCTGGCGCGGGCGCTGATCGGTGCGGGTATTGATTGCCGGGTGGCGGCACCGTCGAAGCTGCAGCGACCGGCGGGGGATCGAGTCAAGACCGACGCCCGAGATGCCGCGCATCTGGCCCGGCTGCTGCATCTGGGCCAGATCGTGGAGGTCAGGATTCCCACCGTCGCCCAGGAGGCGGCCCGGGATCTAGTGCGGGCACGCGAAGACTGTCGTGGGGATGTAATGACAAGTCGGCACCGGATCTCGAAACTGCTTCTGCGACAGGGGATCGTTTATTACGGCGGGCAGGCTTGGACTGGTAAGCATGAGACGTGGCTGCGCGCCCAGCGGTTCGACAGCCCGGCCCTGATGCTGGCCTATGAGTCGGCGTTGGATGCCATGGTGGCTGGTGTGCACCGCCGGGATCGTCTCGATGAGGCCATCACCGCGATGGCCGCCGATTCCGAGTTCACCCCGGTCGTGACGCGGTTGGGCTGCCTGCGTGGGGTGTCGACCCTGACCGCGTTCGGGTTGGCTGTCGAAATCGGCGACTGGCACCGGCTGACCGGGCGCTCGATCGGCGCCTACCTGGGTTTGGTGCCGTGCGAGTACTCCTCGGGCACGGCACGGATCCAGGGTGGGGTCACCAAGACCGGCAACAGCCATGCCCGCCGTCTGCTGGTTCCAAGCGGCCTGGCACTACCGCAGCACTTATCGGCCAGGACGCGACCTGCGGCGCCGCTGGGATGCCGCCACCGTGGCCGCACGTCAGCGAGGGCATGCCGCCAACCATCGGCTGCACACCCGGTGGGCCAGCTTCGACCAGCGCAAGAAACGCCCGGTGGTCGCCAACGCCGCGATTGCCCGTGAGTTGGCCGGCTGGTCCTGGTCGCTGGCAGTCCTCGATGACTGAGCAGGCACCCACATAAACGTCCAGGTGAGCAGCCACGGTGTCGGGTAAGCGTCTCGGAGTGATCCGCGCCAGTTCTATGAGCAATCACGTTGCCCCGCAACAGATCACGCTCGACCTCTAGACCAGCGGCCAAACTCCGACTTCGAACCCACGGTCCTGCGGTAACCAACCCGCGCATGTCAGACTTGACAACGCGTCGGCATCGACACGCTCGACACCCACCGGCGAACTCACCTGGCCACAACGAAGCGGCGGGCCGCAACGACGGTTACGGCCCGCCGCTTCACTCTGCCCCCTTGACAAAATGCTCCCCATATCAGTACTGCAGTAGTAGTTCGTGATCATTGGTGTTGGCGTCGTCGGTAGTGGGATAGACGGGCTCGGTGTTGGTGTCGTCGTCGCCAGCGTGACCAGGCCAGCAGGCTGGTGACGGTGTGCTGGGTGACGAGGAGTAGGGCATCGAAGAGGCGTCGAAACTCGTTGACCGTCAACGTGATCAGCCCAGTCGGTGCGGGTTGGGCGTCGCGTTCGGTGGCGGTGGCCACGGCCAGGAAGGCATGGGCGAGCATGGCCAGGGTGGTCCATCGGTGCCAGGAGGTCCAGCGCCGGACCTGGTGCTGATCCAACCCGGTGAGCCCTTTGGCGGCTTGGAAGGCTTCCTCGATCCGCCAGCGCTGTCCCGCGACGGTGACGAGGGTGTGCAGGGTGACCGGTCGCGGTGCGTAGCAGCGCAGGTAGGCCAGCTCGCCGGTGGCCTCGTTGCGGCGGATCAGCAAATAATGCTCACCGGTGTCGGTGTCCTCTTCGGGCAGCAGGGCGATCCAGGCCCACGAGTAGACGCGGTGCCCGTGGCTGCCCGCCCCGGCGGAGTGTTTCTGCCAGGCCCATCTGGGCAGGTAGGCCGGCAGTTGATCCACGCGGATCGGGCCGGCGGGCGTGGGGACGCGCCGGTTGGCCGACACGCCCAGCACGTAACCCAGACCGTGGCTACGGATGGCGACCCGCAGCGCCGGGTCGGCTCCATAGACCTCGTCGCCGGCGACCCACGCCGCGGGGATCTCTGCGGCGACGGCGCGGGCGATCAACGCACGCGCCAGCGCGGGTTTGGTCGCGAAACACCGTTTGTCTGAGGGGATTCCGGCGCCATCGCAGCGATGCGGGTCCTCCGCCCACGATCTTGGTAGATACAGGGCGCGGTCGATCAGGGCGTGCCCGCGCGGGGCGGCGTAGGTCAGATACACCGCCACTTGGGCATTCTCGACGCGCCCGGCGGTGCCGCTGTACTGGCGCTGCACCCCGACCGAATGCACCCCCTTTTTGACGTCCCCAGTTTCATCGAGGACCAGGATCGCGTCGGGGTCGCCGAAGGCGTCGGCGACGTAGTCGCGCAGGTCGTCGCGCACCGCTTCGGCGTCCCATTTCGCCCTCGACAGCAGATGCTGCAACCCGTCGGGGGTGGCATCGCCGCGGTGCTCGGCGATCGTCCAGCAATTCTTGCGATCCAGCCCCGAGACCATTCCCAACATCAGCTCGGCAGCATGGCGCAGTGGTTCATACCGCGCGAATCGCGGCGCGATCCGGTCGATCACCGCCGAGAACTCCGTCCACCACCGATCAGGGTCTACGCTGTGAGCCGCGGCGACCGCGGCAATTTCAGTTGTCTTCACAAACACCGAACGATGCCGCGGTCACCGCCCCTACCAGCGCAGACACGCCCAACCACGCAGGTCACGAACTACTGCTGCAGTACTAGGCGCGCTTTGCGGCCGATCGGCACCCGTAACACCACATCCGTCCCGCCGGTCGACACATCGTGCATGCCGAGCGAACCGTCCAGCTCCGCCGACACCAGCGTCCGCACGATCTGCAGGCCCAGCCGGTCCGACTTCTCCAGGCTGAAACCGTCGGGCAGTCCCCTGCCGTCGTCATGAACGACGACATCGAGCCAGCGGGCTGAGCGTTCCGCCCGGATCGTCACACACCCCTGCTGCTTGGTCGAATCGAAGGCGTGCTCTATCGCGTTCTGCACCAACTCGGTGATGACCATGATCAACGCGGTCGCACGGTCGGCGTCCAGAACGCCGAGGTCGCCTACCCGGTTGATGCGGATCGGAGTGTCCACTGTCGCAACGTCATTCATGATCGGCAGGATCCGGTCGACCACCTCGTCGAGGTTGACCTCCTCGTCCACCGACATCGACAGCGCGTCGTGCACCAGCGCGATGGACGACACGCGCCGGACGGATTCGATCAACGCCTCCCGTCCCTCGGCGTTGTTCGTGCGCCTGGCCTGAAGCCGCAGCAGTGCGGCGACGGTCTGCAGATTGTTCTTCACACGGTGGTGGATCTCGCGGATGGTCGCGTCCTTGGACAGCAACGCGCGGTCGCGGCGCTTGACCTCGGTGACATCCCGGATCAGCACCGCGGCACCAACGGCCTTGCCGTGCACCACCAATGGCAGCGTGCGCAGCAGCACGGCCGCTCCCCCGGCGTCGACCTCCATCCGCATGCTGGACCCACCGGCCAGTGAGTCACGGACGTGGTTGGCCAGTTCCTGCGCCTCGAACGGGTCGCCGATCAGCGGCCGCGTCACGCTCACCAGGTTGTGGCCTTCCAGTTCGGAGGGCAGTCCCATCCGGTG
>DATMCA010000897.1:0-8504 GCA_035559015.1 Umezawaea sp.
CCCGGCCGAGGAACTCGACCGCCCCGTCCGCCCGCCACCGCCCCAGGTCGCCGGTCCGGTACATCCGACCGCCGGCGCACGCCACGAACCGCTCCGCGGTGGCGCCCGGCCGGTTCAGGTAACCGTGCGCCAGGCCGTCGCCCGACAGGTAGACCTCTCCCGGCACCCCCGGCGGGACCGCGTTGAGGTCGCCGTCCAGCAGCCGCACGATCGTGTTGGCGATCGGCCCGCCGACGGGCACCGGCCCGTCGACCTCGGTCACGTCGTGGGTCGTGGCGAACACCATGCTCTCCACCGGCCCGTACCCGTGCACCAGCCGCACGTCCGGGAACTCCCGCACCAGCCGGGCCAGGTGTCCGACGGACGGTGCCTCACCACCGGTCAGCACCTCGCGGACGACCTCGAAGACCTCCGGGTACGCGTCGAGCACGGCCGCGAGCAGGCCGGCCGACATCCACAGGGTGGTGACCCCGTGCCGGGGCACCAGGTCCGCGATCACCGCCGGGTCCGGCACCTGGCCGGGCGCCAGCACGCACGTGCCGCCGTGCAGCAGCGACGGCCAGAGCTCCAGCGTCAACCCGTCCCAGGACACCGGCGCCGATTGCAGCCACACACCGCCGAAGTCCGCGTAGGACTGGCCGAAGAACGTCCGCACGGTCGCCCGGTGCGACGACACGACCCCCTTCGGCACGCCGGAGGAGCCCGAGGTGAACAGCACGCACGCCACGTCCTGCGCGCCCACCGCCACTCCCGGCCGGGTCGAGGGCTCGTCGTCCGCGCCGACCGGCACGCCGACCGCGGTCGGCACCAGGTCCGGCGTGTCCGTGACCACCAGCCGGAGAGCGGCTTCGGCGGCCACGGAGGCGATCCGCTCGACCGGGTTCGCCGGGTCCAGCGGCACGTACGCCGCTCCGGCCTTCAGCACGCCCAGCAGCGCCACCACGAACTCGGGCGAGCGGCGCACCAGCACGCCGACCAGGTCGCCCCGGCCGACGCCGAGCGCGATCAGCCTGTGCGCCAACCGGTTGGCCCGCGCGTCCAGCTCACCGGCCGACAGCTCGACGTCGTCGAACACCAGCGCGACCGACTCGGGGTCGGCGTCCACCCGCGCCTCGAACAGGTCCACGAGCGACCGGTCACGCGGGTACGCGACCTCGGTGCGGTTCCACGCCTCGATCGCCTCCCGCTCCCCCGGCAACAGGGAGTCCACACAGGACAGACGGACGTCCGGCGCACCGGACAGCGAGTCGAGCAGCACGGCGAACCGGTCGACCAGCGTCCGCGCGGACGCCTCGTCCCACAGGTCCACGGCGTAGGTCAGCCAGCCGCGAACATCACCGTCCGCGGTCTCCGCGAGGTCGAAGGTGAGGTCGAACTTGGCCGGGTGCAGTTCCACGCTCCCGGTCTCCACCACGAGCCCCGGAAACGCGGGAACGTCCTCAGGGGTGTTCTGGAGCACCAGCAGCGTCTGGAACAGCGGGTGCCGGGAGAGCGTGCGCTCGGGGTTCAGCTCCTCCACCAGCCGGTCGAAGGGCAGGTCCTGGTGGGCGTAAGCGTCCAGGTCGGTGCGCCGCACGCGGGCGAGCAGCTCGCGGAACGTCGGGTCGCCCGAGGTGTCGGTGCGCAGCACCAGCGTGTTCACGAAGAACCCGACCAGGTCGTCCAGGGCCTCGTCGGTGCGCCCGGCGACCGCGGTGCCGAGCGGGATGTCCGGGCCGGCGCCCAACCGCGACAGCAGCACGGCCAGACCGGCCTGCAACACCATGAACAGCGTCGACCCGGTGTCCGCGGCCAGTGCCGACAGCCGTTGGCGCAGCTCGGCGTCCAGCACGACCTCCACCGCCGCGCCGCGGTGGCTCGCGGCGGCGGGGCGGGGCCGGTCGGTCGGCACCGCGATCTGCTCGGGCAGGTCGGCGAGCGCGTCCCGCCAGTACGCCAACTGCTCGGCGATCTCGCTGTCCGGGTCGTCGGCCGAGCCCAGGACGTCGTTCTGCCACAGCGTGTAGTCGGAGTACTGGACCGGCAGCGGCTCCCAGTCCGGCGCCCGGCCCGCGCACCGCGCCGTGTACGCCTGCCCCAGGTCGCGCACCAGCGGGCCCCACGACCAGCCATCGGTGGCGATGTGGTGCAGCACCAGCAGCAGCACGTGGTCCTCTTCGGACACGCGGTAGAGGTGGGGGCGCACCGGGTTCTCGGTGACGAGGTCGAACTCGTACCCGGACGCGCCCGCCATCTCCTCCCACAGGTCCGCCTCGGCGACGGTGGTCCGCCGGAGCGCGGGCACGGCCTCGGGACCGAGCACGACCTGGTGCGGCTCGCCGTCGACGTCCGGGAACACCGTGCGCAGCGTCTCGTGCCTGCCGACGACGTCGGCGAACGCGGACTCCAGCGCGGCGGTGTCGAGCGGACCGCGCAGCCTCAGGGTGTGGGTGGCGTTGTAGACCGCGCCCCGCTCGTCGAGCCGGTGCAGCAGCCACAGCCGGCGCTGGGCGAACGACAGGGGAATCACGACGTCTCCTTCTGCTGGACCCGCGCCCGCAGCGCGGGACGGGCCTTCTTCGCGAGCACGAGTCGGTCGGCCAGGTCGGCCACGGTGGGTCCGTCGAACACGGCGGCGACGGACAGTTCGGCGTGCAGTTCCCGGCGGATGCGGCCGAGCAGCCG
Source organism: Umezawaea sp. (assembly GCA_035559015.1). Classification (GTDB taxonomy): domain Bacteria; phylum Actinomycetota; class Actinomycetes; order Mycobacteriales; family Pseudonocardiaceae; genus Umezawaea. The sequence goes on from DATMCA010000897.1 coordinate 2,665, forward strand.
CATCACCAGCAGCGAGTGGCCGCCCAGCCGGAAGAAGTCGTCGTCGATGGAGACCGACGCGACGCCGAGCAGGTCGGCGAACAGCGCGCACAGCGCCTGCTCGGAGGACGTGCGGGCGGGTCGGCCCGATGCCACCGGCGCGAGGTCGGGAGCGGGGAGCGCCCGCCGGTCGAGCTTGCCGGTGTCGGTGCGCGGCAACACCTCCAGCGCCACGAACGCCGACGGCACGAGGTGCTCGGGCAGCCGGTCGCGGGTGAACGCCCGCAGCCGTTCGGTCGGCACGTCCACGGGCACCACGTACGCGACGAGCCGCTTGTCGCCCGGTCGGTCCTCGCGGACGACGACCGCGGCCTGCCGGACCTCGGGGTGGTCGTGCAGCACGGCGGCGACCTCACCCGGCTCCACCCGGAACCCGCGGATCTTCACCTGGTCGTCGATCCGGCCCAGGAACTCGACCGTCCCGTCGGCGTCCTGGCGGACCAGGTCGCCGGTCCGGTACATCCGGTCGCCCGGCGCGCCGAACGGGTCGGCGACGAACCGCTCGGCGGTCGCCCCCGGCCGTCCCAGGTAGCCGCGGGCCAGCCCGTCGCCCGCCATGTGGAGTTCACCGGGGGTGCCCGGCGGCACGAGCCGCAACCGGTCGTCCAGCACGTGGATCCGCTTGCCCGCCAGGACCCGGCCCACCGGGATGCTGCGCCTCCCGGTGTCGGCCGAGCCAATCCGGTGGCACAGCGTGAAGATGGTGTTCTCCAACGGCGAATACCCGTTGACCAGAACGATGTCCGGGTGCCGCTCCAGCAACGACCGCACGTGCGTGGGAGAAGCCGCCTCGCCACCCGTCATCACCTGACGCACACCCGCGAACGCGTCGGGGTACTCGTCCACCAGGAAGTTCAACAGGCTCGCCGACACGTGCACGGTCGTGATCCCGTGAGCGGCGATCAGCTCCACGATCCGCTCCGGCTCCGGCGTCTGACCGGGCTGGAGCACGCAGGTCGCGCCCGAGAACAAGGCGCCGAACAGCTCCAGGGGGAACGCGTCCCACGACACCGGGGCGCACTGCAACCACACCTCGTCCGCACCGAACCGCACGAAGTCCTGCCCCGTCAGGGTGGCCACGAGGGCCCGGTGGGACGTGAGCGCGCCCTTCGGCACGCCGGTCGACCCGGAGGTGAACATGACGCACGCGGAGTCGTCGGCGCCGACCACGACACCGGGCGACGCCTTGTCCCGCAGGGCGATCGCGGGGTCCGCCAGGTCGACGCACGGCACACCCCAGTCCCGCCCCGGCGCCGTGGTGACGACCGCGCGGACGCCGGCGAGCGCGACCACGGCGTCCAGGCGAGCGGCCGGGAACGCCACGTCGAGCACGGTGTACGCGGCGCCCGCCTTGAGCACCGCCACCAGCGAGACCACCAGTGAGGGTCCGCGCTCGACGTGCACCCCGACCACGTCGCCGCGCCGCACGCCCGCCGCCACCAGGTGGTGCGCCAACTGGTTGGCCCGCGCGTCCAGGGTCGAGTAGTCCACTGTGGACCGGTCGAACACCAGGGCGGTGGCGTCCGGGGTCCGCGCGGCCACCAGCTCCACCAGACCGTGCACCGTCGCGTCCGCCGACGCGGTCCGCCGCTCGTCGAGGACGCCCTCTCCGGGCAGCAGCACGTCCACGTCCGTGATCGGGGTGTCCGGCGCGCCGACGACGGCGCGCAGGAAGTGGACCAGCCGGTCCGCGAGCGACCGGGCGGTGGAGGCGTCGAACAGGTCGGTCGCGTAGCGCAGGACACCCCGGAGCCCGTCGGGCCGCTCGGTGAAGTCCAGCACCAGGTCGGCCTTCGCGGTGTCCACCTCCACCGGCTGCTCGACGCACGACAGACCGGGGAACTCGGGCTCGGACGTGGGCGGCTGGAGGACGAGGAGCGTCTGGCACAACGGGTGCAGGCCCGGCGAGCGGCGGGGTCGCAGCTCCTCGACCAGCCGGTCGAACGGCAGTTCGCCGTGCGCGTGCGCCGCCCGGTCGGACTCCCGGACCCTGGCCAGCAGCTCGCGGAACGTCGGTCGGCCGGACACGTCGGTGCGCAGCACGACGGTGTTGACGAAGCAGCCCACGAGGTCGGTCAGCGACTCGTCCTCCCGGCCCGCGACCACACCGCCGATCGGGACGTCAACTCCCGCGCCGAGCCGGGACAGCAGCGCCGCCACGGCCGCGCGCAGCACCATGAACACCGTCGCCCGCGACTCGCGGGCCAGGTCCACCAGCGCGCGGTGGGCGGAGGTGTCCACCTCGACCGGCACCGACGCGCCGGGGCGGACGCCACCGGACCGGACGGACCGGTCCACCGGCAGCGGCACCTCCTCGGGCAGGCCGGCCAGCTCGGCGGTCCAGAACGCCAGCAGCCCGTCCTGTTCGGAGTCGAGCAGCGAGCGGTGCCAGTGGGCGAAGTCCAGGTACCGCACGGGCAGCGGCGACCACCGCGGCTCCCGACCGCTCCGCCGGGCCTCGTAGGCCTGTGCGAGGTCGCGCCACAGCGGGCCCGCGGACCAGCCGTCCACCGCGATGTGGTGCACGACCAGGAGGAGCACGTGGTCGTCGGCGCCGACCGCGAACAGGTGCGCCCGCACCGGGATCTCGTGCTCCAGGTCGAAGGGCTCACCGGTCACCCGGCGCAGCACGTCGTCGAGCAGGCCGGCCGGGCAGTCCACTTCGGACAGCGTGATCGGCGGGGCGTCCACGACCCGTTGGCCGGGCACGTCGTCGTGCACCGGGTACACGGTGCGCAACGGCTCGTGCCGACGCACCACGTCGGCGAGCGCGGCGCTCAGCGCGCGGACGTCGAGCGGTCCGCGCAACCGCAGCGCCATCGGCACGTTGTAGGTCGAGCCCGTCCCCTGTTGGGCGAACCACATCCGCTGCTGCGCGGAGGACAGCCGCGGGTGCTCGGGGTGCGCCACCGGCACCGGTCCGGGACGGGCCGCGACCGCCGTCGCGAGGAGGTCGGCCAGCAGCGCGGGCGTCGAGGCCTCGAACACGGCGGGGGCGGGCACCTCGACGCCCGCGACCGCCCGCAGCCTGCCGACGAGCCGGGCCGCGGCCAGCGAATGGCCACCCAGCCCGAAGAAGTCGTCGTCCACGCCGATCGGCGAGACCCCGAGCACCTCGGTGAACAGGGCGCACACCGCTTCCTCGGCCGGTGTTCGCGGTGGGCAGCCGACCGGGGTCCGGGTCCGGTCGGGCGCGGGCAGCGCGCGGCGGTCGAGCTTGCCGTTGGCGGTCAGCGGCAGCACGTCGAGGAACACCACGTCCGCGGGCACCATGTACGCCGGGAGGGTCGACGCGCAGTGCTCCCGCACGTCCGCCCCGCTGATCCCGCCGCGCGCGACCACGTAGGCCACCAGCGACTTCTCCCCGGCGGGGCTCGTCGCGACGGTGACGGCGGCCTGGTCGACCAGCGGGTGCGCGACGACCGCGCCCGCCACCTCGGCGGGCTCGATCCGGAAGCCGCGGATCTTCACCTGGTCGTCGACCCGCCCGGCGAAGTCGAGGTCGCCGTCCGGCCGCAGCCGTCCCAGGTCGCCGGTGCGGTACATCCGCTCCCCCGGCGCCCCGTGCGGGTCGGCCACGAACCGCTCCGCGGTCCGCCCCGGCCTTCCGAGGTAACCGCGCGCGAGCTGCGGTCCGGCGAGGTACAGCTCGCCCACCTCGCCGGGCGGCACGGGTCGCAGCGCGTCGTCGAGCACCCGGATGCCCGTGCCGGGCGTCGCCCGGCCGATGGGCATCACCCCGGTGCCGTCGACCGGCCCGCACCGCAGGCAGGTCACGCCGACGGACACCTCGGTCGGGCCGTATTCGTTGTGCAGCGGCACGTCCAGGCTCGCCCGGAACCGGTCCGCGACGGAGATCGGCAGCCCCTCGCCCTCCGACGCGACCAGCCGCAGCGGCCCGGTCGCGCCGTGCCGCAGGTACTCGTCGAGGAACAGCGGGATCATCGAGGCGACGAACCGGATCATGGTGATCCGCTCGGCGCGCACGGTCCGCGCCAGGTAGGCCGGGTCGCGGTGGCCGCCGGGCCGGGCCATGACCAGGGTCGCCCCGACGGCCAGGGTCAGGAACACCTCGACGACCGACGGGTCGAACCCGGACGGCGTCTTCTGGAGCACCCGGTCACCCGGCGCGAGCCGGTAGTGGGCCTGCACCGCGGCCATGCGGCGGACGATCCCCCGGTGGGTGATCACCACGCCCTTGGGCTCGCCGGTCGTGCCCGAGGTGAACATGACGTAGGCGGGGTGGTCCGGCAGCGGCGGCGCGGGCCGCCCGCCGTCCGGTCCCGGCCGTGACCACTCGGCGACCTCGTCGGGGCCGAGGGTGATCGCGGGCCGTGCCACCGCGATCATGTGGGCGATCCGCTCGGCCGGGTAGTCGGGGTCCAGCGGCAGGTAGGCGGCACCCGCCCGGACGATCGCCAGCAGCCCCACGACCAGGTCGACCGAGCGCGGGACCGCGATGGCCACCACGTCCTCCGGCCCGACGCCCCGGCTCGCGAGGACGTGCGCGAGCCGGGTGGCGCGGGTGTCGAGTTCGGCGTAGGTCACCGCGGCGCCGTCGCACTCGACGGCGGGCGCGTGCGGCGTCGAGCGCACGGCTCGGTCGACCAGCGAGGACAGGGTGTCGGAAGCGTCGAACACGGTGGCACCACCTCAGGGCGTCGGGATCGGGCTACGAGCGGGCGATGGCCGCGATGAGGCTGGCCGGACGCAGGTCGGTCCAGTTCGCCTCGATGTGGTCCAGGCAGTTGGCCCGGCTGTCGGGCCCGTGCGCCGTGGTCCAGCCGGCGGGCACGGCGATGCTCTCGGGCCAGAGCGAGTGCTGGTTCTCGGCGTTGACCAGCACGAGGTACACGCCGTCTTCGTTCTCGAACGGGTTGGTGGCCATGGGTCTTCTCCTCCTGGACGTCAGCGGGTGGGGACGAGCGAGTCGTAGCGGTGGGCGACGAAGTTGAGCGCGGACAGCAGGCCGGTCGAGCCGAGCGGAGTGGTGGTCCCGCTCGCCGCGGACCGGGCGATGGGCATGGCACCGACCGACGACCACCGCAGGCGACCGTCGCCGTCGAGGTAGCTGCGGGCGCGACCCGCGTTGTCGGGGTGCAGGCAGTACGGGACGTCGAGCAGGCCGCGGCGGAACGCGGCGAGCAGCGCGGCTCCCGGATCGGCGGACAGCTCCAGCACCGCGTCGACCAGCGCCGTCGCCTCCGCGAGCACACCGGTGTCCACAACGGACTCGTCGGGTTCGACGAGCGCCGCGGCCGCCGCGGCGGCTTCGAGGGCGTCGACGTTCTCGGCGATGGTGGGGATGCGGTGGGCTTCGGCGACGGTCTTCACGATCAGCCGCGCGGCGCCCGCCCGCACGGCCAGCCGCGCGGAGTCGACGAGCAGCAGCCGCGCTCCGCCGGGTGTCGCGGGGTGGACGCCCATGTAGGTGTAGACCACCACGTGCCAGTCCACGTCCGGCAGCAGCCGGGCGGCGAGGGCGCGCAGGGCGCGGACCGCCTCCGCGTCCTGGTCGGGGTTGGTCTGCTGGGCGTAGCTCAGCGACACGCTGCGCACGCCGTGGGCGCGGAAGAACACCGCCTCCAGCACGCTGAGCGCGACCAGCAGGCTCGGCGGGCACAGCTGGCCCATCATGCAGCCGCCGAAGGTCTCCAGGTGCCCGGTGAAGTCGTCGCACGCCCGTGACCAGTGCGCCACGGACTCGCGCAGCGGTTTGCGGCTGTAGGGCAGGCAGTAGGAGACCGGCCCGCCCTCGGTCGCGTCGAGCCCGACCGCGGCGAGGGCGGCGAAGATCGCCC
>DATMCA010000898.1:0-8958 GCA_035559015.1 Umezawaea sp.
CTGCTCGGGCACCACGTCCGGCACCAGCGCGTCGGGGAACACCCCGGCCGCCACGACCCGGGCCGACACCGAGCCCACCGGGGGCGCGGCCCCCGCGTCGGGCGCCGACGTCTGCGAGTACCTGCGCGGCCAGATCCCGACGCTGGAGGGGATCGGTTCCGAGGTCGGCGCGATGTCGAACCTCACCGTCAACCTCTACTCGTGGTACGAGAAGAAGGGCGCCGTCCCCGACGGCGCGCAGATCGACGAGCAGGTCGCGAAGGAGTGTCCCGACGTCGCCGCGCAGGTGTACAAGCTGGCGGGCATCAAGAGCTTCGCCACGCTGTGATCGCCCCTACGCCCCCGGCGGGAGGACCAGGCACGTCGTGGTGGCGTGGGCGACGAGCGCGCCCCGCTCGTCCACGATCCGGCCCTCGGCGGTGGCGGTGCGCCTGCCCGCGTGCACGACCTTGCCCTCCCCGATCAGCCGCCTGCCGTCGGTGCGGACGGACCGGATGTAGTTCACCTTCAGTTCGAGGGTGGTGTAGCCGACACCGGGGGCGAGCGTGGAGTGCACGGCGCAGCCCATGACCGAGTCGAGCAGCGTGGCGGCGATGCCGCCGTGCACCGTGCCGAGCGGGTTCGTGAAGTCCGGCCGGGTGACCAGCGACATGACGACCCGGCCCTCCTCGACCTCGTCGAAGCGCATGCCCAGCAGGCGGCCGATGTGCGGGGCGTCGAAGTCCTGGTCGCGCAGCGCGTGCCGCATCACGTCGAGACCGGACAGCGTCGAGGGGTCAACGGTGGTCATGGTGGGCTCCTGTCGGTTGCCCTAAACTACTATCATGATAGTTACCGACCGGTAAACCCGGTCCCACGGTCGAGGAGGCCCGCGGTGGTCCAGCACGTCAGCTTCGCGAACGCGACCTGCCCGATAGCCCGCGGCCTGGAGCACGTGGGCGAGTGGTGGAGCGTGCTGATCCTGCGCGACGTGTCCGCGGGCATCACCCGCTTCGCCGACCTCCAGGAGCACCTGGAGATCTCCCCCGGCTCGCTCAGCCGCCGCCTCAAGGGCCTGGTCGCCTCCGGTGTGCTCGACCAGCGCGCCACCGGACCGTCCCGGCACGAGTACGTGCTCACCGACAGCGGCCGCGACTTCCTGCCGGTGCTCGCCGCGATGGCCGCCTGGGGGCACCGGCACTTCGGCCCCGAGCAGCCGTCGGCCCGCCTCGCCGACCGCGCCACGGGCCGGACCGTCCGGCCGGTCGTCGTCGACGGGAAGACCGGCAAACCGATCACCAGCGAGGACCACGGCTTCGTCCCCGTCTGACGCCCGCGGCACAACCCCGGCTCTAGGGTCGTCCCCATGCGCGTCCTGTTCACCAGCCTCGCCTCCGTCGGCCACACCTACCCGTTGATCCCGCTCGCGATCGCCGCGCGGGACGCCGGGCACGAGGTGCACTTCGCCGTCGGCGACGCCGTGCACGCGCCGCTGACGGCCAACGGCCTGCGCCCGTTCCGCCCCGCGGACTCGTTCTACGAGATCTACGCCGAGGACCTGGAACCCGAGTTGGCCAGGCTGGAGCCCGACCTCGTCGTGCACGAGTGGGGCCTGCCCGCGGGAGCGGTGGCCGCGCGGCGCGCCGGCATCCCGAGCGTCTGGCACGGGTTCGGCCGGATGTTCCCCGAGGGCATCGGCCTCGACGTGCCGCCCTCCGGTGCCCCGCACGTCGACATCTGCCCGCCGTCGTTGCAGGACAAGGACTTCCTCGCCACAGCGGACCGGATCGCCCTGCGGCCCGTCCCGTACTCCACGCCCAGCGGGTGGGCCGTCCCGAGCACGTCGCGGCCGCTGGTCTACCTGACGCTCGGAACGGCGTTCGGCACCGCCGAGCTGCTGACCACGGCCATCCGCGGGCTGACCACCCTGGGCGCGCGCGTGGTGGTCGCCACCGGTCGGGTGCCGGTGAAGGAACTGGGCGACCTGCCGGACGGCGTGACCGCGGAGGCGTGGGTGCCGCAGGCGGACCTGCTGCCGCACGTCACCCTGGTCGTGCACCACGGCGGCAGCGGCACCACGCTCGGCGCGCTCGCCGCGGGCGTCCCCCAACTGCTCCTCCCGCAGGGGGCCGACCAGTTCGCCAACGCCGACGCGGTCACGGCGGCAGGCGCCGGGCTCAGCCTCGGCCCGGCGGAGGTGAGCGCGGACGCCGTCGCCGACCAGGTCCTGTCCCTGCTGGGGCGCGCGGGCCACCGCGAGGCCTCGCGGGCGATAGCCGAGGAGATCGCGCTCATGCCGTCACCGGCCGAGGTCGCCCACCACCTGCCCGACCACGTCTGAGCCGACCTGCCCACGCCGCCGACCGGTGGCAGACTCGGGATCATGAGCCCACGTGAGGACCAGGTCGCGTCCCGAGCCCACCTGCTGCCCGAAGAGGAGGCGGCGGGCGGGAGCGCGGACCCGCGGGCGCAGGCCGAGGCCGTGCTGCGGGAGTCCGAGGAACGCGGGAACGCCCTGCTCCCCGTGCCAGACGACGAGCAGGGGCCGCAGCCGGAGGACCCGGACGACCGGGAGCACCGGAGGTCCGAGGAAACGGCCTGACAGACGTCGTCGAGCCGGTCGGCCCGTCGTGCCGGATGGGGTTCGCCGTCCCGGCCGCAGGAGAGGAATCGCCCGAAGTCCTTTGCCCGCAACGACTTGTGGCGGTTGACTGGGGCACCGGGGCCGTGCCAGGTTGCGAAGATGGTCGAGCGCGTGGTCGTGATCGGTGCGGGCGTCTACGGAGCCGCGGTGGCGGCGTCCCTCACCCGGCGCGGGGCCCGCGTCACCGTCGTGGACTCGGGCAGGCCCGCGGGTGGCACGTCGGGCGCGACGTTCTCGTGGACCAACTCGTGCGGCAAGGAACCCAGGGCGTACCACGACCTCAGCGTGGCGGGCATGGAAGCCCACCGGCGGCTGGCGACCCTCGGCGACTGGTACCACGAGGGCGGCAACCTGGAGTGGGCCGACGACGACGCCGGGCGCAAGGGGCTGCGCGAGAAGGTCGCGGGCGTCCAAGCGTACGGGTACGAGGCGCGGTGGCTCGACCGGGCGGAGGTGCTGCGCCTGGAGCCCGACATGGACCCGGCCGCCTTGCCGGAGGACGAGATCGCCTACTTCCCGAGGGAGGGCTGGATCGAGCCGACCCGGCTGGTGGGCCACCTGCTCGCGGCGGCGGTGTCCCGTGGCGCGGAGGTGGTGCGTGGGGACGCCGTGACCGGCGTCGAGACCGGCGCGGGCGCGGTGCGCGCGGTCCGGCTCGCGTCGGGGCGGGAGGTCGAGGCGAAGGCGGTCGTGAACTGCGCGGGCCCGCGGGCGGCGGACGTGGCCGCGATGGTCGGGCTGTCGCTGCCGATGCGCAACACGCACGGGGTGCTGGTCTACACCGCTCCGGCGGCCGTGTGGGTGTCCCGCGTGGTGCACGCGCCGCGGGTGCACCTGCGGCCCGACGGCGCGGGGCGGCTGCTGCTGCACAGCCACGACGGCGACAGCGCGGTGCGCGTGTCCGACACCGGCGACGTCACCGTCGACCGGTCGGCGGTCGACGACGTGCTCACGGCGGGACGCGCGCTCTACCCCGGCCTCGACGGCACCGCCGTGGAGAGCGTCCGGGTGGGTGAGCGCCCCATCCCCGGCGACGGCCTGCCCGTGCTGGGCCGGGTGGAGGCGTTGCCCGGCTTCCACTTCGCCGTCTCGCACAGCGGCGCGACGCTCAGCGTGCACGCGGGCGACCTGGTCGCCTCCGAGGTGCTCGGCGAGGACCAGGGCGGCGCGCTGGCCCCGTTCCGCTTCGAACGCTTCTGACCTGGGCCGTCACCTCGTCCCCCGGAATTGTCGGACCTCGTCGATAGGGTTCCGGCGATTCCCCACGGGACAAGGAGAACGACGTGCGCAGGTGGGAACTCGTCAGCGGCGGATCGGCCAAGTTCTGGGAGGTCGGGCGCGCGGGCCGGAGGTGGCAGTCCGGTTTGGACGGCTGGGCGCGGCTGGTCAGGTGAAGACCACGGCGTTCGACTCCGAGGAGGCCGCGTCGGCGCACGTCGTGAAGCTGGTGGCGGAGAAGGAGAAGAAGGGGTACGTCGAAGCCGCCGAACCGGGAACCCCCGTGGCACCAACGGTGGAGCCGGACGTACCGGAGTTCACCGTGCCGAAGTCCTGGTGGCCGCACGTGCACGTGCGGCGCGGGGGCCGGGTTCGCGCGGAGGTAGCGGTCAACCGCACCGCCGCCGCGAAGGTCCGGGCCGCACTGGAGGCGGCGATGTCGGAGCTGGAAGGCGTGCTCGCCGCCCCGGAGAGCGAGAAGCCACTGGTCGACGCGGCTCGCGACTACCTGGCGGGCGCCGTGACACCGCTCGGCGCGGCGGTGGTCGCCGCGCTGCTGGAGGAGAACCCCTCGACGCGGTCCGTCCTCGACCTGGTCGCGCCCGCCTGGATCGCGGAGCACGGGCTGTCGTTCGCCGCCCGTGCGGCGGTGGAGGCGTTCAGCGTGCAGGTGTTCCGGACGCCCTACCCGGAGGAGCTGCACGTGCTGCGGCACATACCGGCGGAGAGCGGGCACAACAGCACGACGTGGACCTTGCGCGAGGTCATGCGCCATGTGCGGTCGTACCTGGCGACGGCCCCGGAGGCCGAGTACGAGGCGGCCGTGGCCGCCGTCGGGACGCTGCGCACGGGTCTCCGGCCCGCGGTGGCCGCGGCGTACCTGCTGCCCGGCGAGCGGGCCTGGGTCGACGAGGCGTACGAGCAGGTCGGGTGGGCGAACGAGCACACGGGCAAGTACGCGCTGCTGTTCTCGATCGGCTCGGTCGAGCACCTGGACCGGGCGATCGAGACGCACGGGATGCAGTGGTGGTTCCACGACAAGCAGGTGGTGTTCACCGTCGCCGACGCCGTGGGGGTCGCCCTCGCGCCCCGGCTCGTGCCCGTCCTGCAGCCCGGACTGGAGGCGTACTTCCGCGAGCGGATCCTGGAGGTGGTCGTCGAGTTCCCGACCGCCGAGGCGTTCGACCTGCTGCTGGCCCGGCTCGACGAGAAGGGCGTGGTGCCCGTGGTGCTCGACATGGCCCGCCGCTACCCGGCCCTGGCGCTGGAGCGGTTCCTCGCCAACCCGGCGGCCGAGGCGCTGCTCAACGGCCACCTGAGGCGCTACCCCGCGCTGGCCGACCGGACCGACCTGCCCGCGGACGCGCGGGCGGTCGTCGAGGCGCTGCGGGCCGAGCGGGCGGCCGTCGTCGAGGCCCCGCCCGACGCGCTGCCCGAACTGCTGACCGCCCCGCCGTGGACGGTCCGGCGCACGCCGGTGAAACCGGTGGTGCTCAAGGGATTGGCGGCGACCGACGAGCGGGCGGTCGAGTGGGAGCCCGGTGAGCGGGCCGCGTGGGCGGAGGTGACCTACCCGTACTACCAGCAGACCGACGACTGGGCCGGGGAGATCGCCGCGCACCGCGCGGGGAGGCTCGACCCGACCCGGCAGGACCTGCTGTTCTTCAAGGGCCCGGTGGAGGAACTCCGCCCGCTGGTCGCCGACTGGCGGCCGAGGGCCGCGTGGTACAGCGGTCTGCTGGGCAAGGCCGTCCTGGCGCGGTTCGGCGTCGACGCCCTCCCGCTCGCCCTGCACCTCGCCCCCAACCGCAGGGACGAGATGGAGGACCTCGTGCTCCCCCTGGTGTCGTTGGAGACCGCCCGGTTCGTCGCTCAGTGGCCGTTGAAGCTCAAGGCGGCCCGCGACATCAGCTCCCGCTGGCTGCGCCGCCACCCCGCGCACGCCGCCAGGTTCCTGGTGCCGGACGCGGTGGGCCCGGTGGGCAAGGAGCGCAGGGCCGCCGAGGCCTTCCTGCGGCAGATCCCCGAGCACGCCCGGAAGGCGGCGGCCGAGTACGGGCCCGAGGTCGAGGAGGTGATCGACCGACTGCTGTCGGTCGACCCGCTGGTGCTGCTGCCGAAGACGATCCCGGCCCCCGGCGCGTGGGCCGATCCGATCGTGCTGCCGCCGGTGCGGCTGCGCGACTCCGACCGGGTGCTGCCCGCCGAGTCCGCGCGCCACCTGCTCACGGTCCTCGCGCTGTCCACCCTGGACGACGTGTACGCCGGGGTCGACGTCGTGCGCGATACGTGCGACCCCTCGTCGCTCGCCGGGTTCGCGTGGGAGCTGTTCGAGCTGTGGCGGCTCAACGGCATGCCGTCGAAGGACGGCTGGGCGCTGACGGCGCTCGGCCTGCTAGGCGACGACGAGGTGGTGCGCAGGCTGGTGCCGTTGATCCGGGCCTGGCCCGGCGAGGCGCAGCACGCGCGGGCCGTGACGGGGCTCGACGTGCTGGCGGCGATCGGGACGGACGCGGCGCTGGCGGCGTTGAACAGCATCGCGCAGCGGGTGAAGTTCGCCGGGCTCAAGAACCGCGCGCAGGAGAAGATCCGGGACGTAGCGGAGGAGTTGGGGCTGTCCGCCGAGCAGTTGAGCGACCGGCTGGTGCCCGACTTCGGCCTGGACGACGCGTCCACCCTCACGATCGACTACGGGCCACGCCGGTTCACCGTCGGGTTCGACGAGAACCTGAGGCCGTTCGTGCTGGACGAGTCGGGCAAGCGGCTCAAGGACCTGCCCAAGCCGGGCGCGAAGGACGACGCCGAGGTGGCGCCCGCCGAGCACAAGCGCTTCGGCCAGTTGAAGAAGGACGTCCGCACGATCGCGGGTGACCAGATCGTGCGGCTGGAGTCGGCCATGGTGCGGCTCCGCCGCTGGCCCGCGCCCGAGTTCCGCACCCTGCTGGCCGAACACCCGCTGCTGTGGCACCTGGTCCGGCGGCTGGTGTGGACGACCGAGGACGGGCGGTCGTTCCGGGTGGCCGAGGACCGCTCCTTCGCGGACGTGCACGACGACGCGTTCGACCTCCCGGAGGACGCGCTGGTGGGCGTGGCGCACCCCCTGCACCTGGGTGCCGCCGTGGCCGGGTGGGCCGAGGTCTTCGCCGACTACGAGATCCTCCAGCCGTTCCGGCAGTTGGGCCGTCCCGTGCACCGGCTGGAGGAGTCCGAGCGGACCGCCGTCGTGCTGGACCGCTTCAAGGGCCTCCAGGTCGACGTGGGCAGGCTCCTCGGCCTGACCAAGCGCGGCTGGCAGCGCGGCGCGCCGATGGACGCGGGCTTCGAGCACGAGATCATCAGACCGCTGCCGGGAGGCGGCGCGGTGGAGGTGGAGCTCTCACCGGGCATCGCCGTGAGCATGCCGCACGAGTGGCCGGCTCAGGAACTCGTCACGGTCGGCCTCCGCGCCGGAGGACTGACCTTCGGCGACCTCGACCCGGTCACGACCTCGGAGGTGCTGGCGGAGCTGAGCGACCTGGCGGACTGACGCGTTCCGTCCGCAGGCTGCCGCTACCCGCGAACGACACCCTCACCATGCTCGTGACGAGGGCACAGGTCGTGGCCGACTGCCCGCCACCCGACCCGCACGGGTGATCGCGGACAAGGGCTGCTCCACCCGCGCCCACCCGCCACACAGTCGGATCCCGACCGCCGCGACCAGCAAGCCAACCGACAACGACGCGGTCGGGCCAACCCCCGATCTTCGACCGCGTCGCCGGCAAGCGCCAGACCGTGGCGCGTCGGTGCTTCCAACCGGCTCGAGTAGTTCCTCGTGGCGGGTCCCGCCACGAGGAACGGCGGTCGGGTTCACCCGGTCCGGATGACGTCGACCGCCCGGCGTCGTCAGGCCGGGGAGTCGAGCCTGCCGAGGTTGCGGACGAGGGTGTCGAGCAGCTCGTCCTCCTCGGGCCACGGGAAGTTGGTCAGGGTCGACTGCGCGCCGACGTAGCCGTGCAGCGCGAGCCACAGTGCGGTGGCGTCCATCCGCGGGTCCTCGCTGCGGGACCGGCCGGCCGTCACGCAGTCCCGGATGCCGTCCAGGAGGAACGCGAACGCGGCCGAGCCGGACATCGTCTCGACGGTCTTCTCCCGCTTCTCGCGGCCGGAGCGGCGTTGGGCGGCGAACAGCACGCGGTACTGGTTCGGCTGCCCCAGGCCGAAGGCCACGTACGCGCGGCACGCCTCGCGCAGGCGGGCGACCGGGTCGGTGAGGCCGTCGACGGTGTGGTGCAGGTGGACGGTCAACGCGTGGAAGGTGCTGTCCACCACCGCTTCCACGACCTCGTCCAGGTCGGCGAAGTGGGCGTAGATCGACGGGGCGGTGATGCCCGCGCCCCGTGCGACGGCGCGCAGCGTGACTGCGTCGCCGCCGGACTCCTCGATCAGGCGGGCCGCCGCCCGGACGATCTCCTCGCGCAGCCGGCTTCCCTCACCCCGCCGGTTGGGCGGGCGGCGCGCGGCGTCCGACATGGAGCCCTCCCCTTGGTGTCGACGTCACCGTATCAGCGGGCCAAACAGCCGTATACCCGTTCACCAGGCGATGACTTTACGACTGTTTAGCCTTCGACTACAGTCGACCATGAACAAACGGTCGTTTAGCCATCGACTCCCGAGGAGTTCCCGTGGAACACGTGTCCCGAACCGTGCCGCACACCCCCGTCACCCGGCCGGACGCCGAGCACCGGTCCCGCACGCGTGGGCAGCACGCCTTGCGGATGACCGCGGCGGGCCAGGACTGGAGTCTCCCGGCGACGGGAGACCCGGTCGGCTGACGTCGCCGCCGCACCCGCGGGGCGCCGTCCGGTGGAGTGCTCCGAATGGCGGTAGGGTCACGGCGATTCGTTGATCAACCCGGAAGAGGCTCAACACAGTGGACACCTTGCAGGCAGGGCAGAACCTCGCGGTCGGCCAGCAGCTCGACTCGGAGAACGGGTACTCGCTCGTCTTCCAGGCGGACGGCAACCTGGTGCTGACCGACGGCAGCGACGTGGTCTGGGCGTCCGGCACCAACGGTTCCGACGCGACCACCGCCACCCTGCAGGAGGACGGCAACTTCGTCCTCTACACGACCTCCGGCA
>DATMCA010000899.1:0-2199 GCA_035559015.1 Umezawaea sp.
CTCGGACTACCTGGTGAAGGTCGAGGCCGAGAAGGAGCAGGCCAGGGCCGAGCGCGAACGGTTGCGCGAGGAGGCCAAGGTCTCCAAGGAGATCGAGCGGGAACGGGCGCGGCTGGCGAAGGAGCGCACGCACTACACCACCATCGTCGCGAGGCTGGAGGCCAAGGGCGACCTGGAAGGACTGGAACGGGCACGCGAACAACTGGCCTCAGTCGACAGCGCGATCGCCGGGGTCGAGCAGCGGGCCGCGAACGTGCGCGCCGGGTACGTCTACGTGATCTCCAACATCGGCGCGTTCGGGCCCGACGTGGTCAAGATCGGCATGACCCGCAGGCTGGAGCCGATGGACCGGGTCCGTGAACTCGGTGACGCTTCGGTGCCCTTCCGGTTCGACACCCACGCCCTGTTCTTCTCCGAGGACGCGGTCGCACTCGAGAACAGCCTGCACCACAAGCTGAGCCACCGGCGGCTGAATCTCGTCAACCCGCGCCGCGAGTTCTTCTACGCCACTCCTGCCGAGGTCCGGGACCTGTTGGTGTCGCTGGGCAACGACCACGTCCTGGAGTTCAACGACATCGCCGAAGCGGTCGAGTGGCGGGCGTCGGACCCCGGTCGACGTGGGGGATCGGGAACCGTCGGGACACAGCTGGACGCCGACGGCGACCTGTCCGACGACGGTGGTGAGTGATGACCGCTCCCCGTCCCGCCACCTGGCTGCCCGATCCGCTGGACGACACATTGCTGCGTTACTGGGACGGCCACCGCTGGACGTTCCACACGGTCGTGCGGCAGGTGGAAGTGGTGCGGCCGCCGGTCATCCAGGCCGCACCACCGCCCGCGACCCGGACGCTGCGACCCGATCTGGTCCAAGCGCTGGAACGGGTGCGCGGCGCTCTCGTCGGGTCGATGAAGGAGATCAACCTCCTCGAGGGCTACCTCGGCCCGGAGGAACGAGTGCTGGCGTTGACAGGAGCACGCGGCGAGGGCACCGGCGTGCTCGCCTGCACCGACCAGCGGCTGCTCTTCCTCTTCGAAGGCGTGCTGCGCAGGCAGTTCCTGCACGTGCACTGGAACCAGGCAAAGGGCGTTACGTACGACCGGAACACCAGGATCTTCGCGGTGTACACCGTGAAGCCCACGAAACGCGCCGTGCCAGCACTGGCCGTGCGGGTGGGCAACCTCTCGGACGCGCAGGCCGTGGCCCACGCGGCCCAGTACGCCTCGGCGGCCCCTCGACTCGACATCGTCTGATCGGACCTCCAGCGCGGTAAGGGCCGTGGCCAGGAGATAGCGGGTTGGCTCAGGTACCGCATGAGCCGGAATCTGAGGCGCCGAGCTGGACCGTGGTGAAGAAGTGTCTTCCCCGCGCAGGCGGGGGTGTTCCGCCGCCCGACAGCAGATCAACCGCCTGACCGAGGTGAAGATGTCAACCTCGACTGGCCCCGGAGTGACTGCCTGAGGTGGACCCGCGCGAGCTTTCTTCAGACTGGCGGGTGTTGGTCGAGCAGCCCGGTGGGGTCGGTGCTGTAGGCGACCATCCAGCTGGGGTCGATGCGGTACCAGATGTTCTCGTCCCAGAACGGGTCGTCGCTGTCGCCGTCGTAGTGGTTGACGAGGTAGTCGCGGATCGCCGGCCAGGTCGGGTCACTGCTCGTCCCCTCGGGGTTCAGCGCGACGGCGTGTCCGTGCGTGAAGATGCCGAGTTGCTCGCCGCGCAGGAAGGTCGCGCTGATGCCGGGCCGCGCGGCGAGATGACGGGCTTTGGCGGCCTGGCGGTGGGTGCCGACGATCCAGCGGCCGTGCAGGAGGTGCCCGTCAACGCCGCTGATGCGAGGCTCACCGCGCCGGGTGACCGTGGCGATCGCCAGGGTGCACATGCCTTGGCAGACTTGGACGACCTGTTCGGCGTCCAAGGTGCTTTCACCTGGCCGGATGATCGATTTGAGGTGGCTGCCGGAGTCGGCCAACGACGTGTCGAGCAGGACTTGGAGGCTGTGGAGCTCGTCGGGAGTTTCGAACATTCGGCCAGCCAACCAGCTCCCACCGACAGTGTCGGCTCAGTGCGCGGTCGCCGACCGGGCGTGGGCGAGTCGGGAGGAGGTGGTACCGGTCTCGAGGATGTCGCCGGCGAAGGTGAGCCGGTCGATGACCGCAGCGCGGAGACGTGGGTCGGTGAAGGTGCGGGTCCAGCCAGGGAAG
>DATMCA010000900.1:0-6191 GCA_035559015.1 Umezawaea sp.
CGTGCAGCAGGCCTCCGGCGACTTCGGCACGACCTGCGACGTCAGTGCCGTCGTGCGGTCCCGGATGGTGTTCTGGACGGCCTACGCGGAGGACCAGGGGAGGGTCTGCGACGTGGACCTGCCCTACGAGCCGACGCCGGTCGAGCTGTCCGCCGAGGGGTTGAGCGCGGTCGTGGACGCCCTGATGGACAACGTCTTCCACCACACGCCACCGTCCACAGAGGTCGGTGTGGCGGTCGTTCGCCACGCGGGGTGGATCACGCTCGTCGTGGACGACGCCGGTCCCGGCGTGGCGGACCCGGAGGCGGCGCTGCTGCGCGGTGCCAGCGGACGGGGGTCCACGGGGCTCGGGTTGGACATAGCCAGGGCGGCGGTCGAGAGCACCGGTGGGACGATCCACGTGGAGCGCGGGCGGTTGGGCGGCGCGCGCATCCGGCTGCGGTTCGCCGAAGCCGACAGCCACCACGAGCGGGAGAGCCCGCGGGCCTGGCGCCTGTGGGGCCAGCGGCCGTAGCGGGGCGCTTCCGGTCCTCTGTGGACAGCGGGTGCCCGCTCCCGGCTCAGGCGAACCGGTAGGTGACGCGGGTCAGCGACTCGGACAGTTCCCACAGGCGTTGCCCGGTGCCGGGATCCGTTGCGGCTGAAGGGACTTCGGTGATCCCCGGTGCGCCGCGCAGTTCGCCCCGGCCGGTCGGGGCGATGAAGGAACCCGGTGCGACACCGGGAACAGTCGCCGCGTGCAGGGAGGGCAGCGCGGCGTCGGCCGGGCTCTGGCCGACCAGGCGGTCCAGCAGGAGCGAGGTGAGCGCCCGCGCGAACCTCGGGATGTGCTGCTGGAGGCCGGTCGCGCTGGTGCCGGGGTGCACGGCGACGGCGGTCAGGGGCGTGCCCGCGGCCCGGCGGGCCAGTTCGAGCGTGAAGACGAAGTTGGCGAGCTTGGACTTCGCGTAGGCGGCCATGCCCTGGAGCGGTACGACCTCTCGCTCAACGGGTCGTCGAGGGTCGCGTTCCGGCCGCTGGCGACCTTGGCGCTGACGGTGACGACCCTGGAGGCCGGGGCGGCCAGCAGGGCGGGGAGCAGTCGGCCGGTGAGGGCGAAGTGGCCCAGGTGGTTGGTGCCGAAGGTGAGTTCGAAGCCGTCCGCGGTGGTCCGCCGGTCCGGGACGGCCATGACCCCGGCGTTGTTGATCAGCAGGTCTAGGGGGCGGCCCTGGCCCAGGAGGGTGGCGGCGGCGGTCTTGACGGAGGCCAGGTCGGCCAGGTACAGGTGGAGGGTTTCGAGCTTCGCGGACGGGGTGCCGGCGCGGATCTCCTCGGCCGCCCGGTGCAGGTTCGCCTCGTCGCGGCCCGCCAGGACGACGGTGTGGCCCTCTCGGCGGCCAGTGCTCGGGCGGTCTCGCGGCCGATCCCGCTCGCACCGCCGGTGACCAGGGCGTACTTGCCTACTTGCGCCATGACATCTCCTAAATGAACGTTCATTCAATAGGGTTGGCGGCATGGCGCCACGGGACCCAGAGGCCAAGCGGAGGCAGTTGCTGGAGGCCGCGCTGGCGGAGTTCGCCGAGCACGGGATCGCGGGGGCGCGGGTGGATCGGATCGCCGTTCGGGCCGGGTGCAGCGCGGGGTTGGTCTACACGTACTTCGGCAGCAAGGACGACCTGTTCGACGCCGTCTTCGACCACGTGGTCGTGCGCACGGTCGAGGAGTTCCCGCTGGACGCCCACGACCTGCCCGAGTACGCCGGAGGCCTGTTCGACGGCCAGACCGCGCACCCGGAGGTCATGCGGCTCGCCACCTGGCACCGGCTGGAGTCGGAGGGGCGTGCCCCGGTGCCGGCGATCACGAAGGCCAACGAGGAGAAGGTCGCGGCCGTGCGGGCGGCTCAGGAGGAGGGCGTGGTCACGGACCGCTTCCCGGCCGAGCACCTGCTGATGCTGGTGATCAACACGGCGTCGACGTGGTCGGTCCAGAGCCGGGAGATCACCGACCTGGCCGACGACGACCACGCCCGACGGCGGGCCACCGTCGTGGAAGCGGTGCGGCGGCTCGTGGAGCCGTAGCGCGGTGTCCGAAGAGGACGGTTGGAACGTGCGGGGCGTCCGTCCTCCGGCGCGGTACCGGACGCCCCGCACGCGTCTGCGGGAGGCCTACCGGACCTCGTCCAGCAACTGCGCGCAGCGGATCAGGCCGAGGTGGCTGTACGCCTGCGGGTGGTTGCCCAGGGAGCGTTCCGCCACCGGGTCGTACTCCTCCGCCAGCAGACCCGTCGGGCCCGCGCAGTCGACCAGCTGGCCGAACAGCTCCTCGGCTTCCGTGCGCCTGCCGGTGCGCAGGTAGGCCTCGACCATCCAGGCCGCGCACAGGTGGAAGCCGCCCTCGTCACCGGGGAGGCCGTCGTCGCGGCGGTAGCGGTAGACGGTCGAGCCCTGGCGCAGTTCCGCCTCCACCGCCGTGACGGTGGACTGGAAGCGCTCGTCGGACGGGTCGACCAGACCCGAGAGGCCCACGTGCAGGGAGGCCGCGTCCAGGTCGTCGCCGTCGTAGGCCGTGGTGAAGGCGCCCACCTCGTCGTTCCAGCCGTTCTTCAGGACGTCCACGGCGATGCAGTCGCGCAGCACCACCCACGACTCCGGGATCTCGCGGCCGAAGCGGGTGGCGATCCTGATGGCGCGGTCGACCGTGACCCAGCACATGACGCGCGAGTGGACGCGGTGCCTGGGCGCGTGGCGTTCCTCCCAGATGCCGTGGTCCGGTTCCTGCCAGCGGTGGCCGACGGCCGTGACCATCGCCTCCACGACCGCCCAGTCGCGTTCCAGCAGTTCCGCCCGCGCCGTCGCGAGGTCGCTGATCAGGTCGACGATGGGTCCGAACACGTCCAGCTGGACCTGTTGGCTGGCCAGGTTCCCGACTCGTACCGGGCGGGAGCCGGCGTAGCCGGGCAGGGACTCGATGACGGCTTCCGCGCCGAGGTTGCCGCCTTGCACCGTGTACAGCGGGTGCAGTCGCTCCGGGCCGGGCAGGGTGTCCAGAACGCCGTGCAGCCACTCAAGGTATGCCTCCGCTTCGCTGTTCGAACCCAGTGACACCAACACCTGCGCGGTCAGCGCCGCGTCCCGGAGCCAGCAGTAGCGGTAGTCCCAGTTGCGGACTCCGCCGATCTCCTCCGGCAGGGAAGTCGTGGCGGCGGCGAGGATCGCGCCCGTTCGCCGGTGCACCAGGCCGCGCAGCGTCAGCGCCGACCTGGCCACCAGTTCGCGCTGGACGTCGGGCAGGGTCAGCTTCGCCAGCCACTGCTGCCACGGGGCTCCGGCGGCTCGGCGCCTGGCGACCTCGGGCACCGGGTGGGGGGCCAGGTCCGAGGTGCCGCAACGGAGTTCGAGCACGGCGTGGGTGTCCGGGGCGGGCAGGACGACCGCGCGGGCGCTCTGGTGCTCGCCGTCGGTGAAGACCTCCCACTCGACGCCCGGTGAGCGCAGCACGATCGGGTCGGCCGTGCCGACCACGCGGAGGCCGTCCTCCTCGACGACCAGCCGGACGGGCACCGCGCCGAACTCGGGGCGGGGCGCGAACTCCACGACCGCCGCCACCTGACCCGAGACGACCCGCACCAGGGCGTCGTCGTCCAGGTAGTCCGTGACGAGCAGCTTGGACCAGCGGGTCTCCACCGTCATCGTGCCCGGCAGGTACCGCTGTCCCAGCGGGAGCCCGGCGTGCGCCGGACCGATGGTGAAGTGCCCGGCCGACGGGCCGCCGAGCAGGTCCGCGAACAGCGCCGCGGAGTCCGGTTCGGGGAAGCACATCCAGTTCACCTTGGCGGACGGCGTGACCAGGGCGAGCGCGTGCTGGTTCGAGAGCATGCTGTGCCGTTCGATGGGGACGACCTGTTCGCCGAACAGCCACCGGCGGCGCACGTCGAGCAGGAACGCGAGCACCTGGGCCGCCGCTATCGGTTCCGCCACGCGGTGTTCGGCCGTGCTGGGATCGGTGCCGACCTTCAC
This sequence comes from Umezawaea sp., assembly GCA_035559015.1. Lineage (GTDB taxonomy): Bacteria > Actinomycetota > Actinomycetes > Mycobacteriales > Pseudonocardiaceae > Umezawaea. Next base: position 3,999 of record DATMCA010000900.1, read on the forward strand.
GCCGACGTCGGCGCCGGCCAGGCGGGAGAGGGCCCGCTCGTCGCTGATCCCGTCGCCGACGTAGACGACCGCGGTGGTGCCGAAGCGCTTGCGCAGCAGGTCGACCGCCTGGCCCTTGTCCGTCGGCACGAGGGTGAGGTCGATGACGCCGGCGTCCTCGGTGACCTGGACGCCCTTCCAGCGGCCCGGCCCGAGGTGCACGGCCTGGGACACCTGCGAGGCGACCTCCGCCGTGGCCTTCCTGGTGTGCACGGCGATCCCGGCGGACGTCACCTCCAGCAGCACGTCCTCGGCGTCGGCGGCGATCTTCGCCAGCTTCGCCAACAGCCGGTGGTACAGGTCGCTCACGGCGGGCGGGAGGCCGGTGGCGAAGCCCGCGTCGAACTCCGACCCGTGGCTGCCGACGAGGTGGACCTCGACCGGGAGGCGCGACATGACCGCGAGGTCGCGCAGTTCACGGCCGGAGATCACGGCCGCTTCGGTCGACGGCAGTTCGGCCAGCGCGCGGAGCGCGGTCACGGATTCCGGCAGCGGCAGCGCCTGCGCGGGGTCGGTGACGATCGGGGCGAGCGTGCCGTCGTAGTCGCACGCGACGAGCAGCCTGGGAGTGCGGGCGACCTCGCTCAACGCCCTGCGGAGCTCGCTCGTCAGTGCACCCGACATGTGTCATCTCCTCGTCCCGGGCCCGAAACATAGGTCGGGTCGGACGGGGAGCGGCGATCGTTGCGCAGGACTTAGCCGGCGCATAACCGAACCTTAGGGTGATCGGGGTTCCGAAGCCTGTGGGAGCGGTTTCATCGACCCGCCGGGGGCGGGAGCCCGTCGTGCGGACGGCAGGGCGGGCATCGCCCCGTTCGGCGAGACCTCCGGTGAGTCGACGCGGCTGAGCCCGGCGGCGATCGCCACGGCCCGGTCCCACTCCGGGTCGGCGGTGTAGTCGGCGTGGCCGCAGACCCCCGAAGCCCAGCGCCTGCCGGGGAACGGTCCGCGCGCCGGGTCCGGCAGCCAGTGGTCGCCGCCGAGCACGAGCGCCCCGTTGGGGCCGCGCACGGCGGGCGGCAGCGCGCCCTCCGTGCCGTCGGGGAGGTAGCCGACGCCGAGCAGCATCCCGTCGAACACCTGCCTGCCCCACGTCGTCACGGCGCCGCCGAGCGGGTCCGTGCCGCGGCACAGCGCGCGCCACCGGCCGTCGAGACCACCGGCCAGCGCGGCCAGCGAGCTGTGCGGCACGACGGCGGGGAACGCCCTCGGGTACGCCCACTGCAACTGGGACCCGGCGGTCAGCAGGCCGACGCGTTCGCGGTCCTCGGGCGGCAGGGTCTCCAGCAGCCGGGCGGCGGCCACCGCGACCAGCAGGCTGCCCTGGCTGTGCCCGGTCAGCACCACGCGGGTGCCGCGGTCCTGGAGGTGTTCACGCGTGCGCGCCACCAGTTCCGGCACGACCTTCAGCGCGTAGCAGGGCGGCACGACGGGGTGCGCCTCGCGCGGCCAGAAGGACGCGATGTCCGCCATGATCCCGAGCCGCCGCCCGGACTGCGGGCGGCGGGCCGCCAGCCAGACCGCGCGCAGCAGCGTGATCGCGAGCAGTCCCAGCACGACGACCCCGAACGCGGAGAACGGCCTCGTCCACGCGGCGGGCTCGATCTGCCGCAGCCGCAGCGCGATGGCCGGGACGGCGCCCGCGACCAGCACGGCCGCGAGGATCAGCACCACGTGGTGGCCGTGGTTGCGTTCCCACCGGGCCCACCACCACGCCTTCGACGCCAGTTTGACGTCCCGCGCGCGACCGGAGTGCAGCAGCGACGCCTCGCGCCCCCACTCCTTGTCCCGGCGCAGCGAGCTCCAGCGGACCATGCCCGTGGTCGCGAGGACGCAGAACCCGGCCAGCAGGCCCAGCACACCCGCGACGCCCCACAGCAGGGTGATGTAGCCGTAGCCGATGGGCAGCGGCAGCCCGCCGCCGAGCAGCCACCGCGTGGTCAGGGCGACCCCGGCGCCGAACCCGCCGCCCAGCAGCCCGGCCAGGACCAGCACCGGAGCGGCCATCCAGCCACCCGCCCACGGCCGCAGCTCGCGCGGCTGCGAGGCCCACGCGGGCCGGGCCAGCAGCGCGGCCGGAACCAGCAGGAGGCCGAACAGGACGCACACCAGGACCAGCAGCGCGGCGAGCACCTGCACGCCGACGTCGACGCC
>DATMCA010000901.1:0-6943 GCA_035559015.1 Umezawaea sp.
CATGGGATCCCCGTGCTTCCGCGGTCGTGTCGCCGGTGTCCGGGTCGCCGGTGCAGGCTCCGGGAGCGGGTCCCCGTGATCGCCGGTCATCCGACGAGTCGGAGGTCGGCGTGTTCGTGTTACGGGGGGAGCGGGAATGCGCGACGCCCTGGAATCGCGGTCAGTCCGAGGTCGGGTTCGCTTCCGCCCTGAGGTTGCCGTTGTCGTCGGCGACGCAGGCGGCGGTCTTGGCGTTCGTGCCGAGGAAGTCCGACAGGCAGCGGCCGACCTGCTCGTGGCCGCGGGCGTTGGGGTGGAAGGACTCCTGGAGCGCGTGGGAGGCGCGGGCCTCGTCGCGCAGGCCGTCGAAGTCGACCGTGAGCCTGGTGAACCACTCGTTCTCCGGCTTGGAGCCGCCGGTGCACGCCTCGTGCTTCGCACCCGCCCGCGTGAGGTCGAGGTAGCGGGCGTCGACGCGGTTCGCGGCGGTCTTGATGCCCTTGGCCAGTTCGCCGACGCCGATGTCGCGGACCCACGCCATGTCGGCCGTGCGCAGCGGACAGCCCGCGAGGTTCTGGAGGTCGCCGGGAACGGTCGGCGCGACGGGGGAGGCGTAGGACTGGACGACGAGCGAGTACGAGCGTTCGGTGTAGCCCTCGTCGTCCATCACCCCGCGGATGTCCCGCAATGCCTTCTCGACCTTCGGCACCATCCGGTCCACCCGGCCGCGCCAGTCGTCGGACAGGGTCGCGGTGCAGTCCGCGCCGCGTTCGAACCAGGCCTGCACGCACCGGTTGAGGACGTCGGAGAACCGCGGGTCGTCGTTCGCGCCGACGGCGACCACGATGACCGCCACGCGGTTCACCCGCGCGATGGCGGCGAGCCGCTTCGCCTGGGACTGCTCGGTGTTCTGCAGCTTGTCGGTCAGCCCGACCTGCTCGGAGTTCGCTCCGGAGCAGGCCAGGTTGAACGTCCTGTCGATGCCCGCCACGACGGTCTTGTTGATCGTCGCCTTGAGCGAGCGGTGGCACCAGTCGCCGTTCTCGCCGTCCGTGCCGGGCTCGTAGCTGCCCGCGCCCTCGCCGGACATGGTGCTGTCGCCCATGGCCACCATGGCCGTGGGCGCGTCGCGGGCGGGCCCCGGGGGTGCCGCGAACCGGTGGTCGCTGACCACCGTGAGAACGGCGAGGAGGGGCAACACCACGAGGAGGGCCAGGGCCCGGCGCGCTAGCGGATGCATCGGCGCCTACTGTACGGAAATCCGGCCCGCGTCGAGGACGAGAGTGCGGTCCGCGGCCTCGTGCACGAGGTCGTGGTGCGTGGCGATCAGCACCGCCGATCCGGCGTCCGCCGCCCGGCGCAGCACCCGCACGGCGGCGGGGGCGCTGTGGTGGTCCAGGTGCGCGGTCGGCTCGTCGGCGAGCAGCACCCTCGGCCCCGCGATCACGGCCCGCGCCAACGCCGCCCGCTGCTGCTGGCCGAACGACACCTCCGCCGGGTAGCGCTCACCGAGCCCGTCGATGCCCAGTTCCGCCATCAGCCCGTCCACCGCGTCGGCCACGGGCTCGCCGCGCCGCTCGGGGTCCAGGCGCAGCGGCAGCGCGATGTTCTCCGCCAGCGTCAGCTCGCCGGAGAGCCCCAGCGCCTGCGGCAGCACGGCGCACAGCCGCCACGCCGGGGGAGTGGCCAGCGACCGCCCGCACACCGCGACCGTTCCCCGGTCCGGCTGGTCGAAACCGCACAGCAGGGTGATCAGCGCGCTCTTGCCCGACCCGGACGGGCCGGACAGCGTCACCAGCTCACCCGGTTCCACCGCGAGGTCGACGCCGCGCAGCACGTGCACCGCGCCGCTCGGGTGGTCGAACGACCGGTGCACGTCCTGGGCCCGCAAGCTCACGTCAGAACTCCGTCCCTCAGCGTGAAGCACGTGTCCGCCAACGCGATCAGCCTCGGGTCGTGCGAGGCGACCACGACGGGGATGTCCTGGCGGGACAGGTCCACGAGGGTCTCCAGGACGAGGTCGGCGGACGCGGTGTCGAGCTGCGAGGTCGGTTCGTCGGCGAGCACGACGGTCGCGCCGCGGGCGAGCGCGCAGCCGAACGCGAGCCGTTGCTGCTGCCCGCCGGACAGCGCCGTGACCTTCCAGCCCGCCGTGCCGGGCAGGCCGAGCCGGTCCAGCACCTCGTCGACCCGCTCGGGCCTGCCCGCGGACTGGGCGGCCGCGCGCAGGTTGTCGCCGACCGACAGGTGGCCGATCAGGTTGTCGCCGGGGTTCTGGAACACCAGCGCCACGTCGGTGCGCCGCAACGCCCGCCGCGCCCGGTTCGACAGCCTCGCCGTGCCCACGCCGTGCAGTTCGACGGTGCCCAGCGTCGGCCGCTCGACCAGGCTCAGCACGCGCAGCAGCGTCGACTTGCCCGACCCGGAAGGCCCGGCCAGCACGGTGATGCCGCGCGACGGGACGTCGAGGCTCACGTCGGACACGGCCGTCACCGTGCCGCCGGGCGTCCGGTAGTCGACGCCCACCTCCACCAACCGCAGGACGTGGTCAGCCACGGATCAACTCCCCGATGCGGGCGGCCCTGGAGGCGCGCAGCGCGATCCACGCGGCGGCCACCACGACCAGCGCGCTGCCGACGGCCGTGGTCACCAGCAGCGGCAGCACGTTCGGCAGCACCGGTCCCGGCGCGAGGCGCGGGGCGGGATCCAGCCGCGGCACGGCGACGCCGGTGCTGATCGCGCCGGCCGCGCTGCCCACGACGACCGCGAACGCCGCCACCGCACCGAGTTCCATCAGGTGGCTGGACAGCAGCGTCGCCGGGCTCATGCCCATCCGGGTGCTCAACGCGCCCGCGACGGCGTTCTGCCGCCTGCGCACCTCGATGGCGAGCAGCAGCGCGATGGCCGCGACGATCGCCAGCACCCCGCCGATGGCGGTGACGAACCCGAACGTCCACTGGATCGTCAGGAACGGCAGCCCGGAGATCGCCTTCGACCGCTCCTCGACCCCGGTGTAGTCGATGCCCGCCGCGCGCAGCGGCGCCGTGAGGTCGGCGGCGGACTTCGTGGACCACAGGTACCAGGAGCCGACGCGGTCGACGGCCTCGACCCGGTCGCGGGGCACCACGTACCCGGCGGCACCGACCTTCGGGAACGACGGCAGGTACTGCCGCGGGTTCAGCGGGGGCAGACCGGGGAGCCGCACCTCGCGGCGCGGGGCCGCCCCGACCCGCAGGGGCTCCTGGATCAACGCGCGCAGCTCGTCGGGGTCGGCGGAGCCGAGGAACGCGCCGTCGGTGAACGTCGCCGGGTCCACGACCACGGCGGTGCGCTCGTACTGGCTGCTGACGCCGACCACCGTGGTCGAGCCGCGCAGCTCGGCGGGCAGTTCGCGCTCGCCGGTGGCCAGGTCCGCGCCGACCTGCACGACGCTGTTCGCCCCGGTGTACAGACCGGACTTCTCGTCCAGCGCGGTCTTCTGCGCGTTCGCGATGCTCGTGCCGACCGCGATCGTGCCGATGGCCAGCACCCCGACCAGCAGCACGCCGGTCACCGGTCCGGCGCTCGCGGCGAGCCTGCGGATCGCGATCTGCGCGGCCGGGAGGTGCCACAGCGACGTGCGGTGCGACAGCCGCAGGAGCACCCGCAGCACCCTGGCCGCGAGCAGCGCCGTCGTCAGCACCGCCAGCAGCGGGAACGCGAGCGCCGCCGCGTCGATCCGGGGGAGGCCACCGATCTTCACCGGCGTCGACAGGCCGCCCTCGCGCAGGCGCTGCCAGGCGAAGAACGCGAGCGCGGCCGTCGCCGGCTCCCACGGGACCGCGGCGAACACCCGGCGGGCGCGGCTGTTCGCGACCGGGGCCTGGAACGTGCGGTGGACGCGGAACGCCGTGACCACCAGCGTGACCACGAGGCTCGCGACGACCACGCAGGCGACGGCGAGCGCCGCCGTGGGCAGCGCGCCGGGTTCGAGTGCGGTCGAGGGCGCGTAGACGTCCAGCAGCAGCCACGCCACGCCGAGGCCCGCCACACCGCCCAGGACGAGGGGGAGGCCGAGTTCCAGCACCGCCCGCCCGCCGAGCGCCCACGGCCCGGAGCCGCGGCACCACAGCATCCGCAGCTCGGTCCGGCGGCGCTGGACCCAGCCGGTGGTGACCGTGCCGACGCCCGCGAGCCCGATCAGCAGGCTGATCAACGTCAGCGGCAGGACCGCCGCGCGCACGTTGCCCGCGGTGGCCCGCGCGTTCTCCACCGGCAGCGGCAGCACGACGTTGTGCCGCCAGGCGGGGAACCGCGGGGCGATCGCCGCGGTCCTCACGTCGACGCGGTCGAGCAGCGCGGTCCCGTCGGCCAGCAGAGTCTCGGCCTCGCTCGCGGTGCGCGGCCGGTCGACGGGGAAGCGGACCGACATCGCCAGCCCCTGCCCGGTGACCTCCGGTGGCAGCGCGTCGAACGCGGCCTGGCTGGGCAGCCACACCACGGCGCTCGTCACGTCCTTGCGGACGATCTTGTTCGGGATGACCTGCTGGCGCTCGGTGCACCACCACTGGTCGATCGGGTCGCTGGTGTCGGCGTAGATCGCGGTCACCGGGGGCAGTGCGCCGCCCATGCCGCGCTCACCCAGCCGCAGGTCGGTGGTGTCCGCGACGCTGCGGGGCACCCACAGGCCGTCGCGCGACCCGCCTTCGAGCACCTGGACGTGGTCGAACGCCCCTTCGCGGTAGCCGAACTTCGCGAACGTCGGCTTCCCGCCGAAGTCGGTCCGCACGATGGTCGTGTAGGTCGCGGCGAGCACCGGCCGCGATCCGGCCTCGGCCCGGATCGCGGTGATGGCCGGGGTGACCCACTCCGGCCGCACGCCGCCCTTGGCGTCCAGGCCGGGGTGCAGCAACTGGTCGCAGAGCCGGTCCTCCTGGTAGGCGATCGCGGCGCTGCCGGACGCCGAGGAGTGCAGGACCGCGGCGGCCACGACGAAGCTCAGCAGCAGTGCCGTCACGACGCTCACCAGGAGGGTCAGCGGGCTGGAAAGCGCTGCTCGGGGAGCGGCACGCCACGGGATCTGCACCTCCGCACGCTATACGTCGGACGTTCGGCCGGGGACCGTTTCGGCCTCGAACCTTGACAGTCGCCAGATGGTCTAGTCCAATTCCCGGAAGGACCACCTGGAGGCCGCCACCACTAGGAGGACGAATGTCACGAGTGCTGGCCGCCAGGGTGGCGGCGGTGGTGACGTTGATGCTCGGCGCGGTGCTGGTGAGCCTGGCTCCCGCGTACGCCGCGGGTGTCACGGCCACCTTCACCAAGTCGTCGAGCTGGGAGACGGGCTACACCGCCCAGTTCGCCGTCAAGAACGACACCAGCACCACGGTGACCAGCTGGAAGGTCGAGTTCGACCTGCCTGCGGGCACCACCGTGGGCGCGTACTGGGACTCGTTGCAGACCAACAGCGCGGGCCACTACACCTTCACCAACCGCGACTACAACGGCACCGTCGCGCCCGGCGCCACGGTCACGTTCGGCTTCAACGCCTCGGGGACGGCGAGCCCCTCCAACTGCAAGATCAACGGTGCCGCGTGCACCGGCGGCACGACCCCGCCGACCACGACCACCAGCACGACCACCACGACCACGACGACGACCACCACGACGACTTCGCCGCCGCCGGTGACCGGTCTGCCGAAGCGGGTGCTCGTCGGCTACCTGCACGCCAGCTTCGCCAACGGGTCCGGGTACATCCGGATGAAGGACGTCTCCGACGACTGGGACATCATCAACCTGTCCTTCGCCGAACCGACGTCGGCCACGTCCGGCCAGCTCCGGTTCGCCCAGTGCCCGGTCGCCGAGTGCCCGAACGTCGAGTCCGAGGCCGAGTTCATCGCGGGCATCCGCGCCAAGCAGGCCGCCGGCAAGAAGGTGCTGATCTCCGTCGGCGGCGCCAACGGCCAGGTCCAGCTGTCCACGACGGCCGCGCGCGACGCGTTCGTCAGCTCCGCCTCGGCCATCATCGACAAGTACGGCCTGGACGGCATCGACATCGACTTCGAGGGCCACTCGCTGTCGTTGGACGCCGGTGACACCGACTTCCGCAGCCCGACCACGCCGGTCATCGTGAACCTGATCTCCGCGCTGAAGTCGCTGAAGACCCGCTACGGCACCAAGTTCGTGCTCACCATGGCGCCCGAGACGTTCTTCGTCCAGGTCGGCTACCAGTTCTACGGCGGCCAGGGTGGCGCCGACAGCCGCACCGGCGCGTACCTGCCCGTCATCCACGCCCTGCGCGACTCGCTGACCCTGCTGCACGTGCAGGACTACAACTCCGGCCCCGTCACGGGTCTGGACAACCAGTACCACTTCATGGGCGGCGCCGACTTCCACGTCGCCATGACCGACATGGTCCTAACGGGCTTCCCCGTCCGCGGCGACACGACCAAGTTCTTCCCCGGCCTGCGCCAGGACCAGGTCGCCATCGGCCTGCCCGCGAGCGTCAACGCGGGCGGCGGCTTCACCTCCGTCGTCGACACGCACACGGCGTTGAACTGCCTGATGAAGGGCACGAACTGCGGCTCGTACCAGCCGAGGGGCGTGTACCCGAACCTGCGCGGGCTGATGACGTGGTCGATCAACTGGGACCGGTTCAACGGCTTCGAGTTCTCCAGGGAGAACCGGGCGTTCCTGCCCCGATGACCGCCACTGCCGGGTGGTCCCCCCATCCGGCAAGGGCAGGCCGACCGGAGAGCGCTCAGGCGCTCTCCGGTCGGCGCTCGTGTTGGAGTACCAAGGCCGCGCCGATCACCGGGTCAAGCTCTGCGGCCACCGCGTCGAACCCGGCGAGGCCGAGGCCGGCTGATCGGCCGCCACGGTGTCACCTGGGCGATGTGGTGGGGTCGAGCGGTGTGCGGCGGGCTTGCGTTGCGGTTGAGTTTGGTGTGCGACCGGCTTGCGTTGTGGTTGGGCGGTGTGCGGC
>DATMCA010000902.1:0-2052 GCA_035559015.1 Umezawaea sp.
GGGGTCCGACGCGCGGGCGCAGCTCTCCAGGGCCAACAGGACCCCCGCGGTGCCGCTGGCCAGGTCCATCGACAGGCGCAGCAGCCGGTGACCGGGAAAGGCCACCGTCCTGCCCGCACCCGTCGCGTCGCCGCGCCGAACGGCGTGCAGGGCCAGTCGGCGGACCTGGTCGGCGACGGCACCCGGCGAGCCGCACCGCCCCGCGTCCGCGGCCTGCACCATGATCAGCCCGGCTCGGCCCGTGAGCAGTCCGGACTCGACGATGAAGGGACTTCGGCAGGCGCGGAGGATCCCGGCCTGCCACGTCGCCAGGCGTTCGTCGGGCACCCGTCGTCGGCAGAGCGCGATCGCCTCCACCAACCCGCCGCTCCCCTCGCCCAGGTACGGCATCAGGCGAGCGCCCTGGGCCAGGGTGACCTCGCCGTCGGCGTCGGCGCGGCAGTGTTCGAGGTCGGCCTCCAGTGCTCGAACGGCGAAGCGCAGGTAGGCGTCCTCCCCGGTGTCCTGGTGCCGGCGCAGGAAGAAGAGGGCCGCACCGGTGAGGCCGTGCATGAGCCCGGCCCTCGCGGTCGGCTCGGCGTCGGTGGACACGATCGCGGCGAGCCGGTCCTCGATCGGGGCCAGCGCGTCCCGCCACCGGGAGTCCCCCGTGGTGACAGCCAGGTAGCGGAGCGTCAGCGCGATCCCCGCCAGGCCGTCGTGGAGACCGGCGGAGTCGACGTGCGCCGTCGGTCCGGCCGCCCGCTCCAGGATCTCGCACGCCTCCTGCTCGCGCCCCAGACCGTGCAGCACCAGCGCGACGCCGTGCAGCCCGTCCCACAGGCCCGCACGGGCCGGCGTGCGCCGCGCCGCCGCGATCAGCCACTCCACGTGGGCTTCCTCGACCGGGCGCTCGGTCGAGGCCAGGGCGTACAGCACGCCCGCCGCGCCGTGCGCCAGGGTGTAGCCGCCGTCGTGCAGTGCCTTGGGGTCGCCGGGGAACAGCCGGTCCTGCCGCTCGGGAGTGGCCGAGGCGGCGATGGCCCGTGCCATGGCGTCGGTCAGGGACCGCATCTCCGGCCCGTGCGGATTCGCCGCCGCGTCGGCGAACTCGGTGTTGCGGCGGGAGCCGAGGGTGGGCGCCGAGGGTGGGCGCAAGCGCTCGGACAGGCCTGCCGTGGCCCGGTCGGGTACGCCGAAGATCTCCGCCACCGCCTCCGGCAGCTCCACGGCCTTGTCCGGGTCCAGGTCCAGCATCTGCGTCAGCGGCAGGAACACCGCCACCCGCAGGCAGTCGAGCGCGTAGAGGTCCCGGGACCGGCCGGACATGGCGTGCGCGGCGACGAACCCCGGACAGGCGATCGTCGGTTCCGGATCCGATCCCGGTCGGTAGGCGACCTCGAAGTCGACCAGTGCCACCCGGCCGTCGGGACGCACGATGACGTTGCGCGGATGCAGGTCGGCGTAGACGTAACCGCGGTCGTGAATGGCGGAGATCGCCTTCTCGATCTGGTCGAGGATGTCCAGCGCGGTGTCGACGTAGGTCCGGTACTCCTCTTTCCCGGCACCACCCCTGGTGGCCGGGTTGTGGACCGCCAGGAATTCCATCAGCGTCAGGCCTTCGACGTACTCCTCCGCCAGGAAGTGGTGCTCCCACACGGTGAAGACCTTTTCGGGCGTGGGGACGAAATCGAGATCACCGAGATCCCGGAGTGTCCGGTATTCGCGGTGCAGGCGTGAGACGGCGTCATTCCCCGCCCCGTCGAGTCCGGCGAACGGCCGCGCTTCGCGAATGACGAAATCCCTACCGGTCCCCGGTTCCTCGGCCAGGTAGATCCCACCCCCGTTGGAGAAGTGGAGTGCTTTCCGCACGGTGTAGGGCATCGGGCTCGTGGTGTCCGCCTCCGCCGCGCGCCGCTGTGCGGCGAGGTAGTCCGGCAGTTCCACCCAGGGCGGCGGCCGGAAGGACGGGGCACGGGAATCCGGGACGAGCGTGCCGTCCGGCCCGTGCACGGCCAGCACCCGCCGGCCTTGGTCGTCCACTGTGTACATCTCTCTGAACGCGCCGTAACG
>DATMCA010000903.1:0-3990 GCA_035559015.1 Umezawaea sp.
GTCGCGGCCGTCTCCAACCCGGCCAGCACGGTGTCCGTCGCCGTCGGCGGGGGAACCCGCCGCTCGGTCGGCAGCGGCTCCGCCTCGGGGTCCGGCTTCGTCCGCACGAGGTGCGTCGTCACGGACGCCTCGGCGTGCGGCACCTTCGGCACCACCGGTGCCAGTGACGAGTCGAGCCCCGCCGCCCGCAACTGCTGGCGCAGCGGCTCGGTCAGCTCGTCCGCCGACCCCAGCTCCTCCTGGAGCCGCCGCAGCGACCGCAGCACGGCGTCCACCGCGGCGTCCTCCTGGAGGCGCTGCTTGTTCGCCATCTCCAGCGCCGCGATGGCCGACGACCGCTTCTCCGCCACCAGCTTCTCGCGGGTCTGGAGGTCCTGGAGGTCGCGGAACGCGGGCAGTTCCTTGAGCGCCGCGATCGTCTCCTCGGCCTGCCCCTCACCGGTCTCCAGCGCGGTCTGCGCGGTCTCGGCCTCCGTGCGCGACGACCGCGTCCGCTCCAGGTCGCCCTCCAGCCGGGAGCAGGAGCGCTCCAGCTTCCGCACCGAGTCCTCGGCGCCGCGCAGCCGTTCCGCCGACGAGCGCAGCCCGCCGAACGCGTAGTCCGAGTAGGTCTTGAGGAACGTGCCGAGCGCGGCGTCCGCCGACGACAGCCGGGTGATGTTCTCCCGGATCGACTCCAGGTCGTCGAACGACGTCGCCAGCTGCTCGACCATCGTCTGGTCCAGCGGCGGCAGCGCGTCGGACAGGATCTGCTCCAGCTGCCCTTCGAGCACCTTCAGACCGACGTCCGGGTTGCGCAGCGTGCGCTGGAGGTGCAGCAGGTCGCCGTACCGGGCGGCCGGAACGCCGTACACCGTCTCGGCGATCTTCGCGCGGAACGCGGCGTCCTCCAGCACGCAGTCCGCGCCGATCGCTTCCCGCAGGTGCGCCGGGCCGAGCGGGATCCGCTCGTGGCCCGCCAGCTGGAGGTCGCGGCCGACGCGCGCGGGCGTGATGAACCGCCACGAGTCCGTGATCGCCTGCGACGTCTTGGACGCCTTCACGCCGAGCCCGCAGGTCAGGAACTCCTCGACGCCGTCGACGACCCGGCGCAGCTCGATCCACGCGTAGCCGATCCGGTTCGGGCCGCCGTTGTAGTCGTCCAGCATCAGCCGCCGCAGGCTGACCGTGTCGAAACCCTTCGAGCCGACCTGCCGCAGGTCGCCGTCCAGGCACAGCGGCAGCAGCAGCTCCAGCGTCCGCGACTTGCCGGACCCGTTGGTGCCCTGGAAGATCGCCCGCCCGCCGGAGAAGTCGAACGTCTGCTCGGTGTACTGCCACACGTTGACGATGCCGCCGCGGTGCAGCCGCCACCTGTCCCGCTCCAGCGTCACGACACGTTCTCCTCGTCGAACAATGACCAGCTCGGTTCTTCGGGCTCGATCGGGGCGGGGGCGGCGACCTCGCGCTCGGGGTCGCCGTCGGGTTCGGGTATCCACCGGTGCGCGGCCGGGTTCAGCAGCCAGCCGTCGGCGCACGGGACGGCGAGTCCCATGCGACGCAACAACTTCGTCACCTGGACGACGAGCTTGTCCGGGTCTTCCACGATCTGCTTCGACCACGCGGCCGGGTAGTCCTCGACCAGCTGGTCGCACACCTCGCGCAGCCGAGCGGGGGACACCGGGTGCCGCCCGTCCGCGCGGGTGATCGGCTCGTCGTCTTCGTCGTACTCCAACTCCATCAACGACGGCAGCGCCAGCAACGCCAAGCGCGCGACCGTCGAGGAGCCGGGGAAGTACATGTCGGTCAGGTAGTCCTCGGGGTCCGCCGCCAGCACGCCCTCCAGGCGCGACTCGGTGAACAGCCCGAAGCACTTCTCCAGCAGCACGGACTCCTTGCGCTGGTTGCGCCGCAACCAGTCCGCCTGCTCGGGCGGCAGGTCGGCGTACAGCACCAGCGGCGTCTCCACCAGCTTGCGCCGCACCGCGTGCTCGACGCCGCGCGGCCCCGGCCGGGCCGCCAGCGCCACCAGCCGCTCGGGCGACTCCGCCTCGGCCACCGGCCCGGTCAGCAACTGCCCCAGCAGGTCCGTGTCGATCGTGATCAGCGCCTCCGTCTGGAGGTCGGCGCCGACCTGGCCCTCGGTCTCGTGCAGCACGCCCAGCGACACCAGGTGCCGCAGCGCCGCCGTCAACGCCCGCCGGTCGACCACGTCGTCCACGACGTCGATCCCGGCCTCCACCGCCGCCGCCCGCACGTCCGACACCAGGCGCGACAGCAACGCCTGCCGCCCGACCCCGGTCAGCACGCCCAACGTCAGGGCCAGGTACGCGTACCCGCGCGGCGACATCCCCGGCACCCCGCGCGTGTCGTCCACCCCCGGCCCCGACTTGTACAGCCGCGCGAACCGCCGCTCCACCACCAGCCGGTAGCCGAGCAGCCCCGCGAACAGGTCCTGCAACGCGAAGCGGTGCCGGTACACCAGCGTCAACAGCTCACCGTCCGGCCCGTCGCCGCGCAGCAACGGCCTGCGCAGCAGCGTGCGCGCACAGCGCACCACGTTCGCCGCGTCGATGTCCGGGAGGTCGTCCAGCAGCGTGCTCATTCGCTCAACGCCAGTCGTGCGTCGTGCAGGGTCAACGTCCCCGCCTTCGAGGTGATCCTCGTGGTCTCGCCGGGCGCGTGGTCCACCGTCACCCGCAGCCCGCGCACGGGGTCCGCCGCCGAACCGGAGTCGGCCGCGCTCTCCCGTTGCGCCATGGCCAGCGTCAGCAGCTCGCACAGCACGCCCAGCGCGTCACCGGACAGCGTCGCCGTGTCCAGTCGGGGCGCGGCGGCGGCCAGTTCGGCCACCGACGCGGCCCGGTGCTCGTCCGCCTCGCGGGCCGCCGCCAGCAGTGACTGCTCGGTGATCGGGTCGTCCAGGATCCGCGACGTCCGCCCGCGCGCGCCCCGGTCGCCTCGGCTGCGGACGCTGACCGTCACGTCCCGCACCGGCCCGTCGCGCCACGCCGTCCGCTCGTTGTCGCTGTCGTGCTCCGGCGCGGGCAGCACGTGCCGCGCCGAGTACAGCCCGAAGGCCGCCGCGTACAGCTCGTGGCCCTGCTCGCGGGTACCGGAGTCGAACCACGCCGCCAGCTTCAGGAGTTCCGCGCGCCTGCCGGGCAGCAGGCCGCCGCCGGAGGTCGCGCGCTTCACCGACGCCAGCAGCGACCCGATGGCCCGCGCGGTCGCCTCGCGCAGCGCCGTCACCTGGCTCGGGTGGCCGGGGCGGTCGACGAACCAGCCCGCCAGCTCCTGCCAGTCCGCCGCGGACCGGCCGCGCGCCCGCTCGACCTCGACGCCGAGCCCGTCCGTGGCGCCCAGCAGCCGCAGCAGCTCGCCGCGCCCCCTCGCCAGGCCCGCCAGGGCGTCCGCGATGGCCGGGGTGTGCCGCAGCACGTCCTCCACGACCATCTGGATGTACTCGACCAGCAGGTTGCGGAACCCGGAGATCTCCTCGGGCGCCAGGTGGTGCCGCGTCACGACCTGGCCGAGGTACGCGTAGAAGTCACGCACCGTAGCCGCCAGCTCGGCGTGCTGGAGGAAGACCGTCGTCACCCGTTCGGCTAGAACCTCGCGGGACCGCCTGCCCTCGCCGGTCACCAGCGCCTCGGACAGCGCGCCGCCCAGCTCGCTCAGCCCGCGCTCGATCGCGGGCAGCAGCTCCCGCGACACCTCGCGGGCGCCCTCGGGCACCCGGAGGAGCTGGTCGACGTCCCGCTGGACGCGCACCGCGAGCTTGCTCACCTGGTAGCGGACGCTGCCGTGCTGGAACTCGGCGATGCTCGTCGCGACGACCTCGCGACGGCCCTGCACGAGGTTGCCCCACTCCACCAGTTGCTTGAGCCTGTTGATCACGTTCTCGATCCGGGACTCGCCCGCGTCCACCGTGCCCAGCCGCTCCGCTCCCGCGAGCGCCCCGGCGACCTCCCCGGCGGACAGGTCGGCGAGCAGGGTGGACGTGAACAG
>DATMCA010000904.1:0-2413 GCA_035559015.1 Umezawaea sp.
GCCGGGAGGCGTCCCAGGCCAGGCAGACGTGGTTCGGCCCGATGTCGTCGATCGGCACGGACGTGAGGTCGCGGCGGGTGTAGAAGTCCGCCACCGAGGACGGCAGCACCAGCACGCCCGCGCCGGCGGCGACGTGTTCGAACTTCTCCTCGACCGTACGCACCGCGGGCGCGGGCCGCCGCCGTCCGGTGCGCGTTTCGGTGGCGATGTCTCGCCATTCCGGCACCGCGTCCGGGTCCTGCACGAGGTGCTCGTCGGCGAGGTCGGCGATCCCGATGGAGCGTTCGCGCGCCAACCGGTGGTCCACCGGCAGCACCACCACGCGCGGCTCGGCGAGCAAGGGGCGCACCTGGAGCCCGCGCTGGTCCACCGGCAGCCGCACGAAGCTCACGTCCACCCGCCCGTCGTGGATCACGTCGGTCTGGTCGTACCAGCCGGTGCGCACCACGTCGACGGTCAGCGAGGGGTGCCGCGACGCCAGCACCCGGATCGCCGACGACACGACCAGGCCCGGCATGAAACCCACGGTGAACCGGTCCGAGCCGCGCGCCGCCCGGCCGACCCGGCGGCGCAGCGCGTCCGCGTTCGCGAGCAGCGGACGGGCGTCCGTCAGCAGCTGCGCGCCCGCCGGCGTCAGCTCGGTGCCGCGCTTGTCCCGGAGGAACAGCCGCGCCTTCAGCTCGTCTTCGAGAGCCCTGATCTGCCGGGACAGCACCGGCTGCGCGATGTGCAGCGACTCGGCGGCGCGGCCGAAGTGCAACTCCTCCGCGACAGCGACGAAGTACCGGAGTTTCCGCAGGTCGACGTCCACCACTTACCTCCATGCGTCCTCCACGAGGGTAGTCCGGCGACGGATTCGCGCCGGGCCCCCTTCGGCCGGATGGACCAGTGATCTGCGACTCGGGGTGACCGGGCGGACACCCGATGGCACCAGAGCTCGGGGAGGCGGGCGGCGTGGCGCGGTCGATCGGGCGCGGCGGGCCGCCTTTTTGCCATTCGGTCCGTCCGGTGGGAACGCGCTCCCGGCGGACGCCGCCGTGCGCTACTCGGCGGTCGCGAGCAGCCCGGTGACGTACACGAGGGTGAACCGGTGGATCGTCGGCACGAACTCGGGGCACGCCCGCGCCAGTTCGGGCTCCTCGGCGTACAGGTCCGCCAGCACCCCCGACGGGCGCGAGACCTGCCAGATCGAGGCGGCCAGGCAGGCGACGGCGGCGATGACCTCGAACCCGCGTTCCGGCCCGAAGCCCGGCACGACCCGTCCGACGAGCGCGCCCAGTTCCTCCACCCCGTCGAGCACGGTCACCTTGAACGAGCGGACCGCGCTCTTGGACACGTGCCGTTCGAGGTTCAGCGGTGCCTGGGTCAGCAGGTCGCAGAGCAGCGGCCGTTCCGCGAGAGTGCGGGACAGCACGTCCGCCAGCAGCCGGGGCGACGCGTCCACCACGCCCTCGAACTCCGCGTGCACGGCCCGGCTCCACTCGCTCCACGCGTCCGCGCCGAGGCTGAGGTAGATCTCCTCGCGCGTCTCGAAGTACCGCAGTATCGCGGACTTGTGCACGCCGACGGCGGTGGCGATGTCGCCGAGGCTGACCGACCGGACCCCGCGTTCGAGCGCCAGCTCGCGAGCGGCGGCGCGGATCGCGTCGTAGCGCTGCTGCTTGTGCTCTGGCCTGCGGGCCCGCAGGAACGTCGGTGTGCACTCCACCTCGGCAGGTTAACCGACCTTCACGTTGCCGAGCGCGGTTATCGCGGCCGTTTCGGCAGCGTGGAGGCCCAGCAGCGCCTCGCCCATGCGGCGGAACACGTCCCTGACCACGGTTTCGTCGAAGGGGGGTTCGGTCGCGTGGGCGGCCCGCAGCTCCCACAGCTCCTTCGCGGCGGCGCTTCGGTCGTCCGCGCCCTCGTCGCCGCGCACGACCCCGTCCGTCACAGCGGCGGTGAGCTCCCGGAGCCGGGCCACGACGGGCACGTCCGACGGCAGCGCGATCTCCGCGAACTCGTGCCACCGGTCCGCGATGCCGCGCCAGCGCACCGCCTCGTCGGCGAGCGCGGGCACGTCCAGCACCGCCGCGGCCTCGTCCAGGAAGTCCGCGAACAGCGGCCGCAGGTTCCCGCCGGTCATCCCGGCCGGTTCGACGGCCTCCCACACGCCCAGCAGCGCGTCCGTCAGCCCGACGCGGTCGGCGTACACGTTCGGCCACGCCTTCGCGGCGCGCTCGTCGGTCATCATCCGGCCCCACTTGCGCCACGCGGGCAGCCCGAACGAGTCCGACGGCTTGGACAGGTGCTCCACGACGTCGGCCAGGCCCGCCCGGACGGCGCCGGGGAGGTCGACGTCGTGCGGCTCGTCGTCGACGACCAGCAGGGCGTTCTTCTGCGTGCCGACCCTCGCCCTCGCCCGGTCCAGGTC
>DATMCA010000905.1:0-5978 GCA_035559015.1 Umezawaea sp.
CAGCTGACCCCCTTGGCCGTGGCCTTCCCACCGGACACCACGACGTCAGCCGACCACGCACTGCTGATCGTCTGCCCGCTGGGCACGTCCCACACCAACGACCAGGGACTCACCGCACTGGTACCGGTGTTCTTCACGACCACGTTCGCCGTGAACCCACCGGACCACACGCTGGGCGTCGTGTACGTGACCGAGCACGAGCCGCTCGGCGTCGACCCCGGCAACGTGGTCACCGACACCGCCGAGGACGGCGAGGACGTGTTGCCCGCGGCGTCCTTCGCCACCACGTAGAACGTGTACGCCGTCCCACCCGAGAGCCCCGTCACCGAGGCCGAGGTGGAGGAGGTGGACGCCACCAGCACGTCGGTGGCCCCGGCTTCCCGGTACACCTGGTACCCGCTCACCCCGACGTTGTCCGTCGAAGCACCCCACGACAACGCCACCGAGTTCGAGGTGGCCGTGGCCGTGGGAGTGCCCGGAGAGGTGGGAGCCGT
This sequence comes from Umezawaea sp., assembly GCA_035559015.1. Taxonomy (GTDB): domain Bacteria; phylum Actinomycetota; class Actinomycetes; order Mycobacteriales; family Pseudonocardiaceae; genus Umezawaea. The sequence continues at coordinate 495 of DATMCA010000905.1, forward strand.
GGTGTCGCCCGGATTCCCGCCACCGCCGTTGAACACGACGTCCGAGCAGCTGTAGAACGCCTCGGGGCTGTCCGACCGCTGCCAGATCGAGTAGATCACGTGCCGACCGGACTTGTTCGGCAGCGTGGCGTTCCACGAGTACTCGCCGTTGCCCAGGGGCGGGTTCACCACCGTGTTGAACGGCGCCGACTCCAGGTCCGACCACCGCAGCGGCTGCGCGGGGTTGTACCCGTCCTTCGTCACGTACTGCTCCCACGTCCCGGGGTGCGGAGCCCACGCGTTGTACTTGAGCGTGATCGTCGAACCCGCCTGGAGGGTCGTGGTGGGCCAGTCGGTGCGCCCGAGGTTGTAGGCGTCGTACTTCGTGGTCGGCCCGCACAGCTTGCCGTCACCGATGATCTCCCGGTGCCGCCCGCCGGCCTGGCTGATCAGGTTGCCGAACCAGTCCCACAGCGGTTGCTTGCCACCGGCCGCCACCGCCGCGGCGCAAGCGGGGTTCGTGGGGTTGAGGTCGCCGCCCCCACCGCCCGCCCGGCCGTCCTCGTAGCACGCGTAGGTCCGGCTGGCCGGGTAGGTCATCGAACCGTGTGCCAGGGCCACTCCGCCCGGCACCAGCACGGTGGTGACGGCGGCGACACCGATCACCGCCGCACCCAATGCGAGTGTTCGCTTGAACCGCAACGACTTCTCCTTTCGATCACGAGCTGGTGCACGAGGCACCGTTGAGGGTGAAGGCCGTGGGGGCCGCGTTGGTGCCGGTCCACGAGGCGTTGAAGCCGAAGCCGACCGAACCGCCCACCGCGATGGCGCCGTTGTAGGGCGCGTTGACCACCGACACCTGCGCGCCGGACTGGGTCGGGGTGGCGTTCCACATCTGCGTCACGGTCTGGCCGTTGGCGAAGGTCCAGCGCAGGGTCCAGCCGTTGACGGCGGCCGTCCCGGTGTTGCGGATCGTCACGTCCGCGCCGAACCCGCCCTGCCACTGGCTGCCGACCTTGTACGTGACCGCGCACGCGCCGCCGCCGCTGCCCGCCGACGTGGTGAACGTGGCGGTGCCGGACCGGGTCGACCGGTTGCCCGCCGCGTCACGGGCGTAGACCGCGACCGTGTAGGCCGTGGACGCGGTCAGCCCGGTGAGCGTCGCGGACGCCGAGGACGTGGACGTGAGCGCCGACTCGGTGCTGCCGCTGATCCGCACCACGTCGTAGCCGGTGACGCCGACCGCGTCGGTGGACGCCGTCCAGGAGAGCGTGGCGCCGCTCGACGTCACACCGGACGCGGCCGGGGTGCCGGGGGTGGTGGGCGGTGTCGTGTCCGCGGGACCACCGCCGCCGAAGACGGCCGCTTCCCGCGAGGTCTGCTTGATCCCGTTGGCGCCGTTGAAGATGCGCTGGCCCCACGCGCTCAGGTTGGCGGCGTCGAAGCCGATCGCCATGTCGAGGTACTCGACGCCCCCGCCGTTGCCGCTCCACGACCAGCCCAGGTACCCGAGCCGCTGCGACTGCGTGTACGACAGGATCGTGTCCTCGTCCACGTCGCCGTCGGAGTGGGTGTTGCCGAACTCCCCCACCAGGATCGGCAGCCCGGCGGTGCGGAACCGGCCGAGGTAGTCGGTGATCTCGGCGGCGGTGTCGAACACGCCGTACATGTGGATGGAGAACATCGTGTTGCGCAGCGGGTCGCTCGCGAACACCGAGGCCGCGTTGTCGCGCATGGTGAACGACCAGTCCTGGCCCCAGTTCGGCGCGTCGACCATCAGCGTGTGGGTGAACCCGGCGGTGCGCAGCCTGCCGATCGCGGTCTTGGTGTCGGCCGTCCACGGCGCGGTGTTCGTGTTGCCCCACGGCTCGTTGCCGATGTTGACGATGACGTAGGCCTCCTGGCCGGTCAGCGCGCTCTGCACGCTGATCCAGTAGTCGACGGCCTTCGCCAGCGTCACGGCGGCGCTCTGCTCGCCGTAACCGGTGGTGTCGTGCACCTCCAGCACGCAGATGAGCTTGTTCGCCTTGCACTGGGAGATCACGTTCGCCACGTCGGCGGCGTCGTTGCGCGTCCACTGGTCACCGCTGGACAACACGACGCGGACCGCGTTGGCGCCCAACCTCTTCACGTCCGCGAGGGCTTGCGTGGTGCGGGACGTGTACCAGGTGTGCGCGTGGTTGACGCCGCGCATGACGAACTCCGCGCCGGTCGCGTCGTAGAGCCGACCGCCGGAGATGGAGAACCCCGCCGCCGCTGGACCAGGCGCGGCGGCGGCGAGCACGGTGGAGGACGACGGGGTGACGAAGAACAGGGTGGCGAGCAGCGCGCTCGCCAGTGCGATCAACTTCCTCATCGGCAGGGACCTCTCGTGAGGCGGTGGGTACCGGTGCGGGGCGCCTGAGCGCGCAGTACGCCCCGCACCGGATTCCGTGGGCTAGGGCTCGACGCCCCAGGCGAGCGCGCCGCCGGTGTAGGCGGTCACGCGGTCGTGGTCCGCCCAGGAGGCGGAGACCCGGTAGCTGTGGTCGTCGCTCTGGTCGAACGCGGACCAGTCGGACTTGGCGAAGCGGAGCTGGACGTCACCGCTGGTGGAGCCGGCGGCGACGCTGCCACCGGTGAAGGTGACCTGGAGGTAGGCGTCGGCGCCGGTCCTGGCCGTCGGGAGCTTGACGACCTCGGCCCTCACCTGGGCGCAGCCGACCACGGCCCAGTCGCAGAACACCTGGTACGTGGGCGAAGGAGCGTCCCCGGTGAACCAGTACCGCAGCGTCACGCCGGTCAGCGGCAGCGCGGCCGTGCCCCGGTTGGCGACCTGGAGGGTGGCGCGGACCTGGCTGTCCCGCGCTCCCCCGTCACCTCGCTGGAGCACCGCGATCGAGCCGCCACCGCCACCGCCCGCCGTGGTCGTCACGGCCAGCGGCGTGGTGGCCGCCGACGTGTTGCCCGCCGCGTCACGGGCGCGCACGGCGAACCGGTACGCGGTCGAGGGCGTCAGACCTGTTACCGCGTACGTGGTCCCGCTCGGCGTGCCGATCACGGTCGACGTCGACCCGTCGACCCGCAGCACGTCGTAGCCCGCCACCCCGACGTCGTCGGTCGACGCCGTCCAGTTCAACGTCAGGCCGGTGCTGCCGACGGCGGCCGACGACAGTCCACTCGGGACGGTCGGGGCCTGCGTGTCCGGTGTGCTCGTGCCGTCCGGCGCGGTGCCCCACACGGTCCGGCCGTCCTGCACGAGGACCATCCGGGACGTGGTCGTCGGTGTCACGTTGCCGACCGGCAGCCCCTGGTAGGACCAGTCGTTCGTCGGGTCCCACGTGCCGGAGCTGGTCAGCCGGACCTGGACCTCCTTGCGGTACGCCGACTGCCCCGCCGGGGCGATCCCGGTGCACGGGACCTCGACGTAGTAGACGTTCCCGCTGTGCCGCACCGGCCGGGAAGCCGCGCCGCACTGGTTGTAGTTGGTGGTCACGGTGATCTGGTCGGCGGTCGTCGCGCCGTCCAGGGTGAAGTAGTAGCGCAGCGAGCCGTTGAACGTCCTGGCGGGCCACGCGGACTTGTTGAGCACGTAGGACTTGATCTCGGTGAACAGGGTGCCGCTCTGGCTCACCGCGGCCTGCGTGGTCAGTTCGGGCCCGTCCGTCGACTCCGCGACCGGGAAGTTCGCCAGGGGCGTGCCGCCGTACTCGCCGTAGAGCCGGGCCAGCGCGCCGGTGAACCCGGCGTTGTAGTCCAGCGCCACCTCGTTGGCCACGTAGTCCTGCCTGCTGTCGACGTAGGCGTCGTTGTTCGTGCTCGGCCCGCCGACCAGCGCCCCGTACAGGACGTGCCTGCTCGTGACGGGGTCGGCGATGCTGTCCGACCACGACCCGTGCGCCGTGCGGTGGTGCGGGTTGCGCGGCGGGTTCACGCCGAAGCCGACGACGTAGCTCGCGTTCCGGGGGTTGTCGCCGAGCGCGTAGTTCACCTGCCGCACCGCGAAGTCGTGGTACGTGGTGGCGCGTGCGGTGTCCCTGGTCTTGAGCCAGTCGCTGTGCACCAGCGCGACGAACGCGGTGTTGGCCGCGTACCGCAGCGATCCCCAGCTGTCGAGGACTGCCTGGCCGCCGGGCGAGTACCTGACCTTGTTGCCGTTGTAGCCGGTGGTCCAGAAGTCCAGCCAGCGGTTGGCGTCGGTGAGGTAGGTCTGCTCGCCGGTCAGGTGCGCCATGAGCACGTAGGCGCCGTAGGACTTGTCGTCCCAGGCGATCGTCCACTTGTACGAGCGCTCGGTGCTCTGCGGCTCGGTGCCGAGCTTGGTGTACTCGTTCTTGGCCTTGGTCAGGTAGGTCGCGTCACCCGTGGCGCGGTAGAGCCAGATCGCGCCCCACACCAGCTCGTCCTGGTAGCCGCTCCACGAGTTGTAGTAGTTGGCGGCGTCGGTGATGCAGGCGCTGTACTTGCCGCGGTAGGTGTCCGCGAACGAGTAGAGCTGCTTGGCGTGGGTGATCAGCGTCGCCGCGTAGGAGGGATCGGTCGCGGCGAACACCATCGAGCTGGACGCGAGCGCCGCCGCGTACTCCCCGGCCAGGTCCGAACCGGGGCAGGACGCGTCGACCTTGTAGGACGGCCGGGCCATCGGCATGACCTCGGCCGGACCCCACCAGGCGTGGTCGGGGTTGCCCGCCCCGACCTGGCCGTAGACCACGTTCGGCGACGGGTGCGCCTTGATGATCCAGTCCGTGCCCCACTTGAGGTTCGACCGCAGCGCGGCCAGCTGACCGGAGCTCGTGTACGCCTGCCGGTTCTCGACCGCCCCCCACGCCAGCATGGAAACACTGGACGCGAAGGGCAGGCCGAACTTCACGTGGTCGCCCGCGTCGTAGAACCCGCCCGACAGGTCGAGACCGACGTCCGCGCCGTCGTTCAGGGCGGAGTCCCCGCGCCACGACACCCGGTTGTCGGCGGGCAGGTCGCCCGACCGCTGGGCGTCGTAGAACCAGACGGACTTCTGCAAGGCCTCGCCGTAGTTGAACGCGGGCGCGGCGGACGCGCCCGGTGGTGCGGGCGCCACCAGTCCCACCGCCGCGAGGGCCGCGGCGGCGAGCCAGGTGAGCGTTCTCGACGTGCGTCGGTGCACGGGAGCCTCCGGGAGGGCAGGGGTGGGGGTCGGACTTACGTGCACGCCTTGTCGTTGACCGTGAAGGCGGTCGGTCTGGCGTTGGTGCCGGTCCAGCTCGCCGTGAAGCCCACCTCGGTGGTGGCTCCCGCCGCGAGCGTGCGGTTCCAGTCGGCGTTGGCGACCGAGACCGCCGCGCCGGACTGCGTGACGACGCCGCCCCACAGGCTGCTGATCACCTGGCCGTTGGCGAACGACCACTTCGCCGTCCACCCGTTGATCGGGGTGGCGCCGGTGTTGGTGATCTCGACCTTGCCCTGGAAGCCGCCCTGCCACTCGCCTGTCACGGTGTACTTCACCGTGCAGCCGGTGGACGGCTGCGGGGTCGTGGTGGTCGTGGTGGT
>DATMCA010000906.1:0-5184 GCA_035559015.1 Umezawaea sp.
TCGACGGCGCCTTCACCGGCACCGTCATCGCCACCTCGACCGGTGGCGCGGTGCGCAGCCCGATCTCGATCGCCCGCGAGGTCGAGAGCTACACCGTGACCGTGAACCACATCGGTCCGGACGGCCAACCCGCCACGGACAGCTCCACGGCGCTCGTGGAGCTCGGCACCATGAAGGCGTACGGCTTCTACGAGGAGGACGGGAGCAGCACCGTCCGCCTGCCGAAGGGCGACTACTTCGGCTCGACCTACATCGTGACCCAGCCGAACTGGGCCGTCCTGACGCAGCCGAAGCTGACGATCTCCAAGGACACCACCATCACCCTCGACGCCCGTGTCGCCAAGCCCGTCAAGGTGTCCGTCCCGGAGCCCACGGCCGAGGGCATGCTCGGCGAGTACTCCGTGACCAGGCGGTCGGGGCAGAAGACCACGGGCTACGGCCTGATCTACTTCAGCGACTTCGGCGACACCCTGACGACGGCGCAGGTGGGCCTGGACGTCGCGGCGGCCGACCTGACGGCGCGGATGGGCGTCCAGTGGCGCGGCACGCCGAGCGGTGACACGCCGATCAACTACCGGTTCGGCTCGTCGTGGGCGGGCAAGGTGCCGACCGGGCACGTCCGCGACCTGGGCAAGAAGGACTTCGCCGAGGTCAGGACCACCGTCGGGCCGAGCCCCGAGGGCCGGACCCACGCGCACGCGCTGCTCGGGACGAATCCCGACGGCGGTGGCGGGTGGTCGTGGATCGCGCCCATGGGCGAGTCCGGCACCATGGTCGACCTCGTCGCCGGGGACAACACGACGTGGGGCGCCCTGTACGAGCAGGTCTCGGGGAACTCACTGGAGACCGAGCAGGTCACGCCCCCGAAGGCGTACAAGGCGGGCAAGCGCTACGAGCTCAAGCCCAACCACGCCGTCTTCAGCCCCGGCCTGGACGGTTACCCGCGGGCGCTGGGCCGGACCGGTGATTCCATCCGCGCCGCGGTGCCGCTCTTCAGCGACAACCGGGGTGGCGAAGGCTACTCGCTGGTCGACTCGGCCAAGACCACCCTGTTCCGCAACGGCACGAAGGTCGGCGAGGCCGCCTCCACGGGCGGCGCCTTCACCGTGCCCGCCGAGGCGGGGGCCTACCGCCTGGAGACCAAGGCGGTCCGCAGCGGCGTGTCCGAACTCAGCACCGAGGTCAGCGGCACGTGGACGTTCCGCTCGGCGCACGTGGACGGACAGGAGACCAAGCCGCTGCCGCTGTCGGTCATCCGCTTCCTGCCCGCTCTGGACCAGAAGGACACCTCGCCCGCCGGACGGCTGATCGCGGTGCCCCTCGTCGTCCAGCAGAACCCCGACGCCGACAACGGCCGCGTCAACCACATCACCGTCGACGTCTCCTTCGACGACGGCAAGACCTGGCGCCACACACCCGTCATCGGCAAATCCGCACTCATCCACAACGGACCCGCCGGAAGCTTCGCCTCACTACGGGCCAAAACCACCGACAGCAAGGGCAACACCGCCGACATCACCGTGATCCGCGCCTACCGGATCACGGGCAAGTAGCGGTGACGGGCCCGTGGCGTGCTCGCGCCACGGGCCCGCTCACCCGAGGCGGTCGCGCGCGCCCGGTCCGGCGAGCAACCCGACCGGCCGCCGCTTCCGTCTGGAACACATGAGGATCATCGCCGTCATCGCCTCGCTGCTCGCCCTCTGCGGGTGCGCCGCGGAACCGAAGGCCTGCACGCTCATCGGCACACGGGTCGGCATCGGCTTGGACGTCGACCTGCCCGGCGTGAAGTCGGCGTCGATGGAGGTCTGCTGGGGCGGCACCTGCACGAAACCCGCCGTGGTGCTGGGGCCGGCGACCACGAACGGCCCGGAGACGTGCACCGGCACGGGTCCCGCCGACTCCTGCGGGGTGTCGGTCGTGCCGACGGGCGGGCTCACCGGCTTCGCGGAGGTCGCGACCCTGCCCGCCGAACCCGTCACCGTGGCCCTGACGCTCACGGACGCGGCGGGTGCCGTCGTGCTCGACGAGGACCTGACCGTGACGCCGAAGATGGCCTACCCCAACGGCGTGGAGTGCGGTGGCACCGGTGCGCAGGCGGGTCTCGAAGTCTCCGCGGCGGGCATCGTCACCGAGCGCGCCTGACCCGGCGACCACGCACCGTGCGCGGACGTCGGGCCGCTACCTCGCTCGATGAGCGGAATCAATTCACTTCGGTCGCCGATGGGTTCGAGGCATCCGGGGGGATTTCGTCACGTTCGGTTCACCACTGCCGCTGATCGGCACCTCCCGGTAGTGCACCCGGTTCGGGCCACGCCTCAGGGGGAGGTAGCCAGTTGCGAAAAACACGGCGGTGGGGCGCGTCGCTGCTCGCGCTCGGCCTGGTGGTCGGCTCCGCTCAGCCGGCCTCGGCGGCGCCGGAACCCGCCGACCGCACCGGGACGGACTCCGCGGGCTCGGTCACGCTGATCACCGGCGACCAGGTGGTCCTGGTCGGCGACCAGGTCGACTCGATCATCCCCGGCCGGGACCGGGAGAGGGTCGTCTTCTCGGCGTTCACCGCCGACGGACGGCAGTACGTGGTGCCGGAGGACGCGAAGCCGCTGCTGGTGTCCGGCAAGCTGGACCGACGGCTCTTCGACGTCACCGGGCTGCTCGCGGCCCACTACGACGACGCGCACCGCGACTCCGTGCCGCTGATCGTCACGCCCGCGCCGGGCGGGTCCGTCGCGGGCCTCGCCAGGACCGCGGACCTGCCCGTCGTGGGCTCGTTCGCGGCGCGGGCGGCGAAGGCGACAGCGGCCGACTCCTGGTGCGCGCTGACCGCCGCGCCGGACGGCTACCGCAAGATCTGGCTGGACGGGCTGCGCCACCCCGCCCTGGACCGCAGCACGGCCCAGATCGGCGCTCCGGACGCGTGGAAGGCCGGGGCCACCACGGCCCGCACGACGGTGTTCCGCGACGGCGTGGAGGTCGGCGAGTCGGCGGAAGCGGGCACGGGGCAGTTCGAGGTGCCCGCGGCGGCGGGGTCGTACCGGGTGGAGGTCGAGGCGACGAGGAGCGAGGTCTCGGACGTGAGCACGAAGGTCGGCGCCGCGTGGACGTTCCGCTCGGCGCACGAGGGCGACGAGGAGCGGAGGCTGCCGCTGTCCGTGCTGCGCTTCCAACCCGAACTGGACGCCGCCAACGCAGCGCCCGCCGGGCGGCTGCTGCGGGTTCCGCTCGTGGTGGAGCAGAACCCCGGTGCGGACAACGGGAAGATCCGGCGGATCGCGGTCGAGGCGTCGTTCGACGACGGCGCGACCTGGCGCGAGGTCCCCGTGGTCGGCGACTCGACGTTCGTGCGGAACGGGAAGGCCGGGTTCGCGTCGCTGCGGGCCAAGGCGACCGACAGCCAGGGCAACACGTCCGAGACGACGGTGATCCGCGCGTACAAGATCACCGGGGAGTAGCCGGGAGCGGGCCCGCGACGAGCAGCGCCGCGGGCCCGCTCGCGGTCACGGCAGGTTGATGACCAGTTCGGAGGCGGGCACTCGGGTCCCGGTGTAGAACGGGACCTCCTCGCGGACGTGCAGGCGCGCCTCGGTGCCGCGCAGGTGCCGCATGAGGTCGACGATGCGGTGCAGCTCGTCCGCCTCGAACGCCAGCATCCACTCGTAGTCGCCGAGCGCGAACGAGGACACCGTGTTGGCGCGCACGTCCGGGTAGTCCCGCGCTTCCTTGCCGTGGTCGGCGAGCATCTTGCGCCGGTCGGCCTCGGGCAGCAGGTACCACTCGTAGGAGCGCACGAACGGGTACACGCAGACGTACTTGCGGGCCTCTTCACCGGCGAGGAACGCGGGGATGTGGCTGCGGTTGAACTCGGCGGGCCGGTGCAGCGCGACCTGGCTCCAGACCGGGGTGGACACGCGGCCCACGGCGGTGCGGCGGAAACCCTGGTAGGCGGCCTGGACCTGCTCGATCTCCTCGGCGTGCCACCAGATCATGTAGTCCGCGTCGGCCCGCAGGCCCGCGACGTCGTACACGCCGCGCACGACGACGCCCTTGCCCTCCAGCGCGTCCAGGTAGTTCTGCGCCTCGGTGGCCGCGGAGCCCCGGTCGTCGGGGAGACGACCGGGTTCGACGCGGAAGACCGACCACATGGTGTAGCGGATGGTGTCGTTGAGCTCGGTGTAGTCCAGGCGGGCCATGGGCCCATCTTCCCACCGCCCGACGCGGCCGGGAACGAGCGGTGGCACAGGCGACACCGTGATCCGAGCCGCCGGATCACGGGCGGGCGGAAATGGCGTCCTCCCGCCGTCTCAACTCGACCTCGCCCGTGCAACCGCGCGCCGACGATGGTCGTGACTGGAAGTGCGGAAACGCCTACCGGGCGTTCCCGGACGAGGTTCCCCACACCGGAGGTGGCTGGTGCGATCAACACGACGACACGGCGCTCTACTGGGAGTAGCCGCACTCACGTTCGGACTCGTGGTCGGATCGGCGGGTGAGTCGGCGGCCGAGGAGTCCACGCCGACTGGATTCCCCGCGACGGGCGGGGCGGGCTCCGTCACGCTGATCACCGGCGACCGGGTCGTGCTCGACGGAGCCGGAGGGGGTTCGGTCGTCCCCGCCGCGGGCCGTGGCGACATCGCCTTCTCCACGTCCACCGAACGGGGACACCTGGTCGTCTTACCCGACGACGCCCGCGCGGCCGTGGCGACCGGCCGGGTGGACAGGCGGCTGTTCGACGTCACCGAACTCGTCGAGTCGCGCTACGACGACGTCCACCGCGACTCGGTGCCGCTGATCCTGACCACCGACGGCGGGGTGCGGGCCGCCGACGCCCTCACGGGCACGATCGTCACCCACGACCTGCCCGTCGTGAAGTCCTTCTCGGCCGACACGGCCAAGGCGCGGGCCGCGGACACCTGGCGGACCCTCCTCGGTGACAGCTCGTACAGGAAGATCAGGCTCGACGGCCTGCGGCAGCCCAGCCTGGACCGCAGCGTGCCGCAGATCGGCGCACCGGAAGCGTGGAAAGCCGGCTACACCGGCACCGGCGTTAAGGTCGCCGTGCTCGACACCGGCGTCGACGCCACCCACCCGGACCTCGTCGGCCGGGAACTGGTCGAGCAGAACTTCACCGAGGACGCCGACAACCAGGACCTGGTCGGCCACGGCACGCACGTCGCGGCCACGATCGCC
>DATMCA010000907.1:0-7502 GCA_035559015.1 Umezawaea sp.
CGTACTACTGGCACTTCGTCGACGTCGTCTGGATCGGCCTGTTCGCCGTCATCTACGTCGTGCCCTGACCCACCACGAGCACGAAGCCCCGAACTGACAGCAAGGGTTGCCGCACACATGACCACCAACACCAAGAGGGCCCGGACGCGCACCAAGCTGCGCAGGCGGATCTCGGGCCTCCTCGCGCTCGGGTTCGCGTTGCTCAGCGCGGGCTTTCTGTTCACGGCGCTCGCGCCGAACCCGCAGACCGCCCAGGCGCAGGACGACCCGGCCCTGGTGCGGCAGGGTGAACAGCTCTACAACAACACCTGCCTGAGCTGCCACGGCACCGCGCTGGACGGCGTGAAGGACCGCGGCCCGAGCCTCATCGGCGCCGGCGAGGCCGCCGTGTACTTCCAGGTCTCCACCGGCCGCATGCCGATGGCGCGCCAGGAGGCCCAGGCCCAGCGCAAGCCGGTGAAGTTCACGCCGGAGGAGATCGACGCGCTCGGCGCGTTCATCCAGTCCAAGGGCGGCGGTCCGCAGGCCCCCGAGGAGTCCGGCCAGGCGCTCCGCGGCGACGAGCCCGCCCGTGGTGGCGAGCTGTTCCGCCTCAACTGCGCGGCCTGCCACAACTTCACCGGTCGCGGCGGCGCGCTGTCGTCCGGCAAGTTCGCGCCTGAGCTCGACGGTGTGACCGAGGAGCAGCTCTACACCGCGATGCTCACGGGCCCGCAGAACATGCCGAAGTTCTCCGACCGGCAGCTCACGCCGGAGGAGAAGAAGGACATCATCGCGTACATCAAGTCGGTCACCGACGGGAACAACAACCCCGGTGGTGCCGCCCTCGGCGGGCTCGGCCCGGTATCTGAGGGTCTGATCGCGTTCATCGTGGGGATCGCCGCCCTGATCGGCGTGACCCTCTGGATCGGAGCCAAGGCATGAGCGGCGACACGCCGACCGAGCTGCCCACTGAGGACGAGCTCGGGAAGATGAGCAGGGACGAGCTGGTCAAGCTCGGCCTGAAGATGGACGGCGTCGAGCTGGTCCACTACGAGGACAAGTGGCCGGTCAAGGGCACCCGCGCGGAGAAGCGGGCCGAGCGCCTGGTCGCGCTCTGGTTCCTGATCGCCGCGCTGGGCGGCGTCGCCTTCCTGGCGGCGTTCCTGTTCTGGCCGTGGCGCTACGAGGCCCCCAGCAGCGACAAGCACGTGCTGTACAGCCTGTACAACCCGGTCATCGGCATCACCCTGGGCATCGCGATCCTGGGTCTCGGTGTCGGCGCCCTGCTGTACACGAAGAAGTTCATCCCGGACGAGCTCGCGGTGCAGCAGCGCCACGACGGCCCGTCCCCGCAGGTCGACCAGGCCACGGTGCTCGCGGAGCTGGCGGACGCCGGCGAGCGCAGCACCCTCGGCCGTCGTTCGCTGATCAAGAAGACCGCGGGCCTCGGCGCCGGCATCTTCGGCCTCGGCGTGCTGGCCGTCCCGCTCGGCGGTCTGATCAAGAACCCGTGGCAGGACAGCGACAGCAGCAAGTCGCTCTGGCACACCGCGTGGAAGCCCGTGAACGGCGAGAAGGTCTACCTCCGCCGCCACACCGGCAAGTTCCACGAGGTCGAGCTGGTCCGGCCCGAGGACCTCGAAGCCGGTGGCTTCGAGACCGTCTTCCCGTTCCGCGAGTCCGAGCGGGACAACGAGGAAGCCCTCGTCCACGCGATCAAGAGCTCCGACGGCCCCGTCATGCTGATCCGCCTGCGTCCCGGCCAGCCGGTCGTCAAGCGTGCAGGTCAGGAAGACTTCAACTACGGTGACTTCTACGCGTACTCGAAGATCTGCACCCACCTGGGCTGCCCGACCTCGTTGTACGAGCAGCAGACCGGTCTGCTGCTCTGCCCGTGCCACCAGTCGCAGTTCGACGTCTTCCACTACGCGAAGCCGCGGTTCGGTCCGGCCACCCGTGCCCTGCCGCAGTTGCCGATCACGGTGGACGAGGACGGTTACTTGATCGCTCGCGGTGACTTCATCGAAGCCGTGGGTCCGGCGTTCTGGGAGCGTAAGTCATGAGTGCCATCACCACTCCGACGAAGCAGCCAAACGCGGCTGCTCGCGCGGTCGGCGGGGCCGCCAAGGCCGCTGACGAGCGCTACCACTTCGCGGGCGGCATGCGGAAGCAGCTCAACAAGGTCTTCCCGACACACTGGTCGTTCCTGCTCGGCGAGATCGCGCTGTACAGCTTCATCATCCTGCTGCTGTCCGGCACGTACCTCGCGCTGTTCTTCGACCCCTCCATGGAGGAGGTCGTCTACAACGGCGCGTTCACGAACCTCCAGGGCATCGAGATGTCCCGCGCGTTCGAGTCGACCCTGCAGATCTCCTTCGAGGTCCGCGGCGGTCTGTTCGTCCGCCAGGTGCACCACTGGGCCGCGCTGCTGTTCATGGCCGCGATCGTCGTGCACATGTTCCGGATCTTCTTCACCGGCGCGTTCCGCCGCCCGCGTGAGATCAACTGGGTCATCGGCATCCTGCTGTTCATGCTCGGCGCGATCGAGGGCTTCCTCGGCTACTCGCTCCCCGACGACCTGCTGTCCGGCACCGGCCTCCGCGTGATGGCGGCCCTGCTGATCTCGTTCCCCGTGGTCGGCACCTGGATCAACTGGCTGGCGTTCGGCGGCGAGTTCCCCGGAACCGAGATCATCCCCAGGTTCTACACGCTGCACATCCTGCTGATCCCCGCGATCATCCTGGGTCTCGTGGCGGTCCACCTGGCGCTGGTCTGGTACCAGAAGCACACGCAGTTCCCCGGCGTGGGCCGCAAGGAGACGAACGTCGTCGGCGTCCGCATCATGCCGGTGTTCGCGGCCAAGGGCGGCGGCTTCTTCGCCGTGGTCGTCGCGGTCACCGCCATCATGGGCGGGCTCTTCCAGATCAACCCGGTGTGGAACTTCGGGCCGTACAACCCGGCGCAGGTGTCCGCGGGCGTCCAGCCCGACTGGTACATGGGCTGGACCGACGGTCTGATCCGCCTGTGGCCCGCGTGGGAGCTGTACCTCGGCAACTACACGATCCCGGCGGCGTTCCTGCCGTTCATCCTCGGTCTGCCGCTGCTCACCCAGGTGGCCGCGTTCTACCCGTGGATCGAGAAGAAGCTCACCAAGGACTACGCGCACCACAACCTGCTCCAGCGCCCCCGCGACGTGCCGGTGCGCACGGCGCTGGGCGCGATGGCGATCTCGTTCTTCATGGTGCTGCTGCTCTCGGGCGGCAACGACATCATCGCGATGAAGTTCGACATCTCGCTGAACGCGCTGACGTGGGTCGGCCGAGTGGGCATGCTGCTGGTGCCGCCGCTGGCGTACTACATCACCTACCGGCTGTGCCTGGGTCTCCAGCGCGCCGACCGCGAGGTGCTGGAGCACGGCGTCGAGACGGGCATCATCAAGCGGCTCCCGCACGGTGAGTTCATCGAGGTGCACCAGCCGCTCGGCCCCGTGGACGACCACGGCCACCCGTTGCCGCTGGCCTACCAGGGTGCCTCGGTGCCCAAGAAGATGAACAAGCTCGGCTCGGCTGGCCACCCGGTGCCCGGCAGCTTCATGACGCCGGACTCGCCCGAGGAGACGATCGCGCTGGCGAACGCCCGGAAGGCGCACGGGGTTTCGGAGGAGATCTCGGCGGAGAACATGCCCGGTGAGTTGGCCGGGAAGCCGCAGCAGCCCGACGCTTGATCCGGATCTTCGTGAAGGGGCCTCGCACCGCTTGGGTGCGGGGCCCCTTTGCGTTTAGCGCTCTTCGTCAGCCCTCTTCGAGGCCGATGGAGAAGGCGGCCTCGGTGTCGCGCTTGGAGTAGGAGCGGAAGGAGATGTGGGTGTCGGTGTTGAGGACGCCAGGGACCTTGCCGATTTGGCCGGGGACGAGTTCGGCCAGGTCCTCGTGGCGGGTCACCTTGACGATGGCGATCAGGTCTACGTCGCCGGCGCAGGAGTAGACCTCCGTGACGCCGTCGAGTTCGGCGATCGTCTGGGCTGCCTCGGGGATGGCTTCGGCAGCGGCCTGGATCAGCACGATCGCGTTGATCACGGGGTCCTCCTAGTCAGATGGTGTACGGGCAATGCTAGAGGCTTGGGTGGGGGTGGTTGTGGGAGGTGTGCTGGGGGAGCGAGTTCCGGCGCAGTCGGCTCGGAGGGCGCGAGGCCCAGCGTGGGTGGCCGGGTGTGTGCCGGTTCCAAGGTGGGACGGCGGGGTGTGTGCCGGTTCCAGCGTGGGTGGCCGATTTGACTTGGGGCCCCTCTTTTTGGCGCTAGTCGGCCCAAAACGGCAGGCTGTAAGGCTGACGGCCGACTGAGTTTAGCGCCAAAAACCCCAAGTAAAATCGGCCACGGTTTAGGGCCGCGTGTCGCGTTTGTGGTGGGTCGCCACGGTTTGTGCGGTTGGCGAGGGGCTGTTCGGTGCGGTTGCGTCGTGGGGGCCGTTGGGTGCGGTTGCGTTGTCGGGCACCTGTTGGGTCGTTGCTCGTTGCTCCTCGCTCGTCGCCCGTCGCCCGGTATTAGTGGTCGTATTCGCGGTATTGGTCTCTGCCGGCGTCTGCCAGGTCGACCCATTGCCGCCAGCTGCCCGCTGAAGCCGCTGGTGAACTCCAAGGGTCTTCGCAGCGGACCAGTCTTGTGCCTGGGCGGTTTAGCCAGCGGAGCACCAAGCTTGCTTCCTCTGGGGAGGCTCCTCTTAGTGGTCCTTCGGTCGGTACGACGGTTTCCGCGGAGGCGACCAGTGCTTCGACCACTGGCAGGTACCTGGTGCCTCTTCTGGCTACTCCGGCTGAGGCCAGGCGGCCGTGTCTGATCACGGCGAATTCCCAGCCGCCCTCGCCGTCGGGGCGGGCGGCCACCAGTTCTGCCAGGGAGGCCAGGGCTGCCAGTCGTTGGCCGCGGTCCAGTACTCGGATCAAGGCTGAGATTCGGTCTCGGCGGCCGGCGGCTTCCTCGAAGCGGTGGGCTGACGCGTAGGAGTCCAGTTGTGCCACCAGGCCGTGCAGTGGTGCCACGTCTCGGCCGGCGATCAGTTCCTGGAGAGCTGTGACGGCGGGGGAGTATTCGACGGCCGTTTGTTTTCCCGCGCACGGTGCCGCGCAGCGGCCCAGTTCGTGCAGTGCGCAGGGGGTTCCTCGTTGTGCCTTGACGGGGATGCGCTGGGTGCAGGCGCGGATCGGTAGCGCTTCCAGTACCGCGTCGGCCGCCGTCTCCGCCGCGCGGCGTGAGCGGAAGGGGCCCAGTGCGCCTGTGCGGGCCTCGCGGACCATGGACAGGCGCGGGTAGGCCTCGTCGGTCAAGGTGAGCCACCAGGCGTTCTGGGGGTTCTTCGAGCGGCGGTTGTAGGCGGGCTTGTGGGCGGCCAGCAGGCGCAACTCGCGAACCTCTGCCTCCAGTGAGTGGGCGCAGGAGATCGAGTCGACGCGGACGGCCAGGGCGACCATTTCGCGCAGGCGGGCTCGGCCCTCGCTGGCGGTGAAGTACTGGCGCACGCGCTTGCGGAGGTCCGATGCGGTGCCGACGTACAGCACCTCCTCGTTCGGGCCGCGGAACAGGTAGACGCCGGGCTCGTGCGGGAGGTGGGCGGCCATTTCGCGTTTGCGCCGTTGCTGTGGGGTGACCTCGGGGAGGTAGGCCAGCAGTTCCTCCAGCGACTGCACGCCGAGCGGCCCGACCCGTTCCAGCAGGCGGTGCAGGACCTCGACCGTGGCCCGTGCGTCGTCCAGCGCGCGGTGCGTCGGAGTGGTCTCCGTGCCGAACAGCTGCGCCAACGCCCCCAGCCGGCAGCTCGGCGCCTCCTCGCGGCTCAGCACCCGCCTGGCCAGCCGGACCGTGCACACCACGCTCGGCTTCGGCCAGCGGTACCCGTGGCGCTCGCACGCGGCCTTCATGAAGCCGACGTCGAACCCGGAGTTGTGCGCCACCAGCACCGCGCCGGCGGCGAACTCCAGGAACGCGGGCAGCACCTCGTCCATCCGGGGAGCGCCGGTCACCATGAACTGGGTGATGCCGGTCAGGGCCACGACCTGCGGCGGGATTCCCCGGCCGGGGTCGACGAGGGTCGCGAACTCGCCCAGGACCTCGCCGCCGCGGATCTTCACGGCGCCGATCTCGGTGACCGCGTCGTCGTTCGCGCTGCCCCCGGTGGTTTCCAGGTCGAAGACCACGAACGTCGTGTCGCGAAGCGGGGTGCCCAGTTCGTCGAACGAGAGTTGCGCGTTCACGTCGCGGAAGTTAATCGAGGGGTACGACATTTTTGATCGAGGGCCGACCGGAGTCGTCGACGCGGGCCATCCAACACGGTGTGCCTGGCTACTGCGCCGTAGCCTGTACCGGTGCACGACCCGAACCCCGAACCCGACGAGCTCGCGGCCCCTGACCTGGAGGACGCCGAGTCGACGTCCACTGTCGAGTCCACTGTGGACTGGAGCGGGCTGCCGGACGGGCTGCGGACCCGGTTGGCGGAGCTGGCGGCCGACGCGCTCGGGGACATGGCCAAGGTCGACGTGCCGCAGCAGCTGAGGTCGGTGGCGCGGTTCGCGCCGACGAAGCGCGCGCGGCTGGGCGGGTCGTCGCTGATCGCGGGGCTGAAGGGGTCGGCGAACTTCCGGACCGCCGTGGTCGAGTGGCTGCGCAAGAACCGGCCGTCGACGTTGGAGCTGACGGCGCCGGACCCGGTGGCCGCCGCGGCGGCCGCGGTGCTGCTCGGCGACGAGGTGGCCACGCACTACGTGGAGCTGGTGGCACGGCGGGCCGGTGACGCGGCGCTGCGGCTGGAGCGGGACGCGGCCGTGCTGAAGGCCGAGCGGATGGACGCCGAGCTGGAGCGGCTGCGGGCGGAACGGGCCCAGACGACCGGGTTCGCGGAGAAGATCCGCGAGGAGACCGAGGTCGAGTTGGAACGCCTGCGCAAGCGGTTGCGCGAACAGGGCGTGCGGCTCAAGGAGGCGAAGGACCGGGCGGAGTCGGCGGCGACCGAGGTCGCGCAGGCCCGTGCCGAGGCGCAGGCGCAGCTGGTCCGCCTGACGGCCGAACGCGACCGCGAACGGGAGCGGGCCGAGACCGAGCGGGCCAAGGCGGCACGGGCGGAGGCGGACGCGGACGTCGCCCGCCAGTCCGCCCGCGAGGCCCGGCAGGCCGACGAGGTCCGGCTCGCGCTGCTCGTGGACACCCTGGACGGCGCGGTCAACGGGCTGCGCCGCGAGTTGGCGCTCGGGGGGACCGGGCCTCGGCCCGCGGACCTCGTGCGCGGCGCCAGCGCGGCCCAGGGCGCCGTCGGCCGGGTCGAGGACCCCGCCGCGCTGGACCGGTTGCTCGCCCTGCCCGCGGTTCACCTCATCGTGGACGGCTACAACGTCACCAAGACCGGTTACCCGGACCTGCCGCTGTCGGACCAGCGAGACCGGCTGGTGCACCAGCTCGCCGTGCTGGCCGCGCGCACCGGCGCCGAGGTGACCTGCTGCTTCGACGGCGCCACCGTGCTCGGCCGGGTCCCGGC